>NZ_JBHXUW010000029.1:0-44906 GCF_042672475.1 Streptomyces sp. NPDC127177 | reverse complement strand
ACCCGCGGGCGGGGGGCGCCGCCCCCGCCCCCGCCCCGGCCGCGGGGGGGGGGGGGGGGGGGGGGGGGGGGGGCCGGCCCGCCCCCCCCACCCCTCCCCTCGCGAATCCCCCGTGAACTCCCGTGAAGTCCCGTGGACGCTCGTGAACCCGCCGCTCAGGAAGCCGGGTTGTGCCGGATCAGCGACTCCACCAGGCCCGCCCGCGTCGCGGGGAAGTCCAGGGGGACGATGCCGAGCCCGGTCCAGCCGGATGCCTCGGAACCGTCGAGGAACGACTGGACCTGCGGGTTCAGCCGGTCCGCGTTCGAGCGGGGCGGCAGCAGGGCCGCGGTGCTCACGTAGTTCATGAAGAGCTTTCCGGGCTGAGCGGCGGCCTTGCGGAACTGGTCCTCGATCTTCGGGTACTTGGCGAACGGCTCGGCCATGTAGTCGTCCTGGATGTCGAAGAGCGCCGGGTCGGCGTAACGCACCCCGGGCAGACCCCCGTTGTCGGCGAGCAGCACCACCTTGCCGCGGGCCTCACCCAGTGAGGGCAGCGCGGGATCGATGTGGAACAGCGTCCGCCAGCCCCGGCCGTCGAGGTAGTCGTCGAAGACGGTCCGGAACGCCGCGTCGCTCTCCTCCGAGTACTCCTGCTTGACCCGCATCAGCACCGTCTCGCTCGGGTGGGCCGCCAGGAAGTCCCAGCAGGCGACGAGCACATCGCCGAACATCAGGTTCTGGTACGAGGCCCCGTGATGGATCGCGAAGGAGCCGTCGGTGATCCGGCACCGCACGTCGAGGAAGCGCAGCCCGCTGTTCAGCTGCTCGGCGATCGTCGTGTTCTGGCACTCGGTCCAGGGCCCGCCGTAACGGGCGCCGGAGTCGTGCGAGCCGGGGATCGTGAGGCGTTGCAGCGCGGTCGTGTCCGCGATGCCGCTCATCCAGTCCTGCGTGGTCAGGGCCTGGCGGGCCGAGGCGTGGGCGGGCGCCCCGCCCAGGATGGCGGTGGCCGAGACGGCCAGTGCGCCGGCCAGGAAACTCCGGCGGTTGGCTGTGTACGGGCTCATGCGGGGACGCCTCCGGATGCCGTGTGGGGGTCAGCCCCCGGATTATGACCGGTGCACGTCATGCAGGGAACAGGGCCTGTGAGGTGGCGTGAAACGGAGGATGCGCGGGCCGGGGCGTTTCCGCCCGGCCCGCGCATCCTCCGTGCGCTACGTCCTGTTGTTACTGGACGACCGTGATCCGGTCCGTCGCCGGCGGTGCCAGCGGCTCGGCGGCCGTGGAGTGCGCGGCCAGGTAGTCGTTGAACAGGTCCAGGTCGGAGGCGCCGACCAGCTTGTTGGTGCCCTCGCCGAGCGCCGCGAAGCCGTCACCGCCGCCCGCCAGGAACTCGTTCATCGCGACGCGGTACGTCTTGGCGGGGTCGATCGCCTCGCCGTTCAGCAGAACCGTGTCGGTGACCACCCGGTCGGCACCCGACTTCGTCATGTCCAGCGTGTACGTGAGGCCCTCGGACACCTGAAGGATCTTCGGGCTGGCCTCGTTCGCTCCGCTGACCTGCTGCTGGAGCGCGGTGACGAGCTGCTCACCGGTCAGGTCGACGACGTTCATCATGTTGGTGAAGGGCTGCACGGTGAACGCCTCCCCGTACGTGACCACCCCGTCGCCCTCGCTGCCCGACGCCTTGTACACCAGGTCGGCACGGATACCGCCCGGGTTCATGAAGGCGACGACCGCTCCGCCCTTGTCCGCCGGGGCCAGACCCTCCAGCTGCGCGTCCGCGATCAGGTTCCCGAGCGGCTTCTCCGGGTCCGTGGAGCCACGCCCGTTGATATCGGCCGTGATGTAGCCCTGCGGCCGGTTGGCGATCGGCGCCGCGAGGGTGTTCCAGCGCGCGATGAGGGCCGTCATGTCCGTGGCCGGAGCCTGGTCCCTGGTCACGATGTGATTGGCCGAGACCGGGTTGGCGGGCGCGGGGTGCTTGGAGTGCTTGGCGCCCTTCGAGCCCTTCGGCAGCTTCACCGCGGTGCGCACGATGTCGTTGGTGCGACGGTCGTAGGTGAGCGTCGTGTCCGTGTACAGCTTGCCGAACGAGGCGGCCGATGTGACCAGGCGCGGGTTGCCCGCCGGGTCCGGGATGGTGCACACGTACGCCTGGTGGGTGTGGCCCGTCACCAGCGCGTCGACCTTCGGGGAGATGCCCTTGGCGATGTCGGTGATCGGCCCGGAGATGCCGTCACCCGCGCCCGGACTGTCGCAGTCGTAGTTGTACGACTGCGAGGCGGGCTCGCCGCCCTCGTGGATCAGGGCGACGATGGACTTCACGCCCTGCCGGTCCAGCTCCTTGGCGTACTTGTTGACCGTCTCGATCTCGTCGTGGAACTTCAGGCCCTTGACGCCGTTGGCCGTGACGATGTTCGGCGTGCCCTCCAGGGTCACCCCGATGAAGCCGATCTTGACGCCGTTCTTCTTCCACACCGTGTACGGCTTGAGGATCGGCTTGTCGGTCTTCTCGTCCGTCACGTTGGCGGCCAGGTACGGGAAGTCGGCGCCCTTGAACTTCTTGCCCTGCTCGTAGCACCCCTCGACCGGGTGGCAGCCGCCGTTCTGGAGGCGGGCCAGCTCGGTTGCGCCCTCGTCGAACTCGTGGTTGCCCACGCTCGTCACATCGAGGTCGATCTTGTTGAGCGCCTCGATGGTCGGCTCGTCGTGGAAGAGCCCCGACAGCAGCGGACTCGCACCCACCATGTCGCCACCGGCCGCGGTGATCGAGTACGGGTGGCCCTTGCGCGCGGTGCGCAGCGAGGAGGCGAGGTACTCGACGCCCCCCGCCGGAACGGCCTTCGTCGTGCCGTCGGCCTGCGTCTCGTTGACCGTACCGGCCGAGCCGGCCGGCGGCTCCAGGTTGCCGTGCAGGTCGTTGAAGGACAGCAGTTGCACATCGACGGTCCGGGCCGGCGCGTGATGGCCGTGGTCCTTGCCGTGCCCGCGCTCATGCGCGCCGGCCGGCATGGCCGCGACGAGTGCTCCGACGGTGGCAAGACCGGCCGCGGCGGCGAGCACCCGCCGGGACGCACGGTTCTTCTGCGGTGTCGCTGACATCGGTCCCCTTGTGAGTTCAGCGGGAGTTGTGGGAGTGGTGACGAGTCTGGAGGCTGCGTGCCGCAGCCTAGGGTCAACGCGCGTAGCGCGACAGATGTCTGGGGTTACGAACTGGTTGCCGCCCGATCGGAAAGGGGCCATTCACCCATACGGGTGCGGGGTTCCGGGGTGCCGGCCTTTTGTCCTCAAGCGCCGGACGGGCTTGATTGGGTTCCCCGCGGGGGTGCGCCCTTGCGCGGTGGGTGGGGGGCGGTGCCCCTCCGGGGCGTCTCCTCAAAAATGGGGTGTTCACCCGGGTCCGAGAGGGGGGCCGGGTCGTACGCCATTTCCTGCGGGGACTCCCCTGCAGGACGACGAACAGATACCCGGGTTTCATCACGTACCCGCAGAACGTTCGTCGTTTGAGGAGACGCCCCGGAGGGACCCCGGACCCCCACCCACGCACGTTGCGCACCCCACGGGCAACCCGCACAACCAAGCCCGTCCGGCGATTGAGGACGGAACCCCGCACCACGGACAAGGGCAAGGTCAAGGAACCCCGCCGCCGCCCGCACCAGGGCCACGTACGCTCGTAAGCATGACGACTGACGTACCCCTCCCCGCCCCCGGACGCGAGATCCAGACGCTCAACGCCCTCTCCCCGGACCAGGCGGAAGCCGTCTCCGAGCTCCTCGCCGAGGCCGCCGGATCCGACGGCAGGCAGGCCGTGTCCGAACAGGGGCGGTTGCAGTTGCGGGGCGGGCACCGGGAAGGCGTGCGGCATTTCCTGCTGACCGCGGGGGGCTCGCTGGTCGGGTACGCGCAGCTGGAGGACACCGACCCCGTGGAGGCGCCGGCCGCCGAGCTGGTCGTGCACCCCTCGCACCGCGGGCACGGGCACGGACGGGCACTCGGGGCGGCACTGCTGGCCGCCACCGGCAAGAGGCTGCGGGTGTGGGCGCACGGCGGCCGGTCCGCGGCGCGGCATCTCGCACAGGTCCTCGGCCTCTCGCTCTTCCGCGAACTGCGCCAGCTGCGCCGCCCGCTGAGCCCGCTGAACATCGCGGAACCGGTGCTGCCGCCGGGCGTCACCGTGCGTACGTTCGTCCCCGGCCAGGACGATGCCGCCTGGCTGGCCGTGAACCGCGCCGCCTTCGCCCACCACCCCGAGCAGGGCTCGCTGACCCAGCGCGACCTCGACGACCGCAAGGCCGAGCCCTGGTTCGACCCGAAGGGCTTCTTCCTGGCCGAGCGCGCCGCCGCCGACGACAGCGGCGACACCGAGCTCATCGGCTTCCACTGGACGAAGGTGCACGCCGAGGAGCAGCTCGGCGAGGTGTACGTCGTCGGCATCCGGCCCGACGCGCAGGGCGGCGGCCTGGGCAAGGCGCTCACCGCGACGGGGCTGCGCCACCTCGCCGCCGAGGGGCTGCCCACCGCGATGCTCTACGTCGACGCGGACAACACCGCGGCCGTGGCGGTCTACGAGCGGATGGGGTTCACCACCCACGAGGTGGACCTGATGTACCGCACGGAGTCCTGAGCAGCCACAACACCCTCCGGGGCGGCGTCATTTGACGCCGCCCCGTTTTTGCGCCACCCTTTCACTACTCAATTAGTGAAAGGGGTGAACATGGCAGAATCCGCAGCAGTCGAGTTCCGCATCGACCGGCGCAGCGGCGTCGCCACGTACCTCCAGATCGTCCAGCAGACCAAACAGGCCCTGCGCCTGAACCTGCTGGAGCCCGGCGACCGGCTGCCCACCGCACGCGAGGTCGTCGAGGCCACCGCCATCAACCCGAACACCGTGCTCAAGGCGTATCGGGAACTGGAGCGCGAGGGCCTCGTCGAGGCCCGGCGCGGACTCGGCACCTTCGTCACGCGGACGCTCGGCAGCGCGGCAGCCGCCGACGACGCCCCGCTGCGCGCCGAACTCACCGACTGGGCCCGCCGCGCCCGCACGGCCGGACTCGACAAAGACGACGTGAGCGCGCTCTTCACCGCCGTACTGGACAGCACATTCGAGGGGAACCAGGACTGATGACAGGTGCAGCGATCGAGGTCGACGGCCTCGGGATGAAATACCGTGGCCGGGGCGGTGGCTGGGCACTGCGCGACTGCTCCTTCCGGCTGCCGGCCGGACGCGTCTGCGCGCTCGTCGGCCCCAACGGGGCCGGGAAGTCCACCCTGCTGGGCCTCGCCGCCGGATTCCTGCGACCGGCCGAGGGGACCCTGCGCGTGCTGGGATCCCCGGCCGCCGAAGCCCGCCACCGGATCGCCTTCGTGGCCCAGGACAAGCCGCTGTACCCGCAGTTGACGGTCGCCGAGACCCTCTGGGCGGGCGCCGAACTCAACCCGCACACCTGGGACCGGGAAGCCGCCGAGCGCATCGCCGAGCCGCTCCCCACCGACGCGAAGGTACGGACCCTGTCCGGCGGCCAGCGCACCCGGCTCGCACTGGCTCTCGCCCTCGGCAAGCGACCCGAACTGCTGCTGCTGGACGAGCCGATGGCCGACCTCGACCCGCTCGCCCGGCACCAGCTGATGGGCGCCCTCATGGTGGAGGCGGCCGAGCACTCCACCACCATCGTGATGTCCTCCCACATCCTCACCGAGCTGGAGGGCGCCTGCGACTACCTCCTGCTCGTGGACGGCGGCCGGATCCGCCTCGGCGGCGAGACGGACGACCTGCTCGCCGCACACGCCCTGCTCACCGGCCCGGCGGGGGACCTGGCCCCGCACACCGTCGTCGAGTCCCGCACCACGGGACGACAGCTGACCGCACTCGTCCGGAAGGAGGGCCCGGTGGACAACTCGGCCTGGGAGACATCCGAACCGTCCCTGGAACAGCTGCTGCTGGCCCATCTGCGGTCCCCCGACGCACCCGCACTGCTCACACCGAGCGCGGACGCCCGGACCCGCGAGGCGGTGAACGCGGCATGAGCACGAAGACCGCACCCGCACCGTCCCTCCCCGCCAGGCCCGGCCCCACTCTGCTCGCCAGTACCCGCGTCGTTCTGCGGCAGCACCGGCGGGCCCTGTGGGCCGCGGGCGTCCTCGCTCTTGGCGGGATCGCCGTTCTGGTCGGCTGCACGCTGTGGGCCGTCCACGTCACCGACTCGTTCGAGGCCGACCCCTGTTCAGCGACGGCGTCCGGTCTCGGCGGCGCCCGCTGCGACGACCGGATCCAGGAATTCGGCAACTCCATGTCCGCGTTCAGCACGGTGCTCTCGTACGCGGGACTCGCCCTGCTGGTCCTGCCCGTGCTCGTCGGCGCGTTCGTCGCGGGACCGATGATCGCCAGGGAGTTCGAGAACGGTTCGTACAAGGTCTCCTGGACACAGTCGGTGTCCCCGACCCGCTGGCTGCTGGCCAAACTCGCCGTGCCGGCCGTACTGCTGGTCGCCGCGGTGTCCGTCCTGTCCGCCACCTTCGCCTGGGCCCGGTCACACCAGGACTTCGACCACACGTCCAACTGGTGGTCGCCCGAGGTCTTCTCCGCCATGGGCACCGCACCCGTCGGCCGCGCCCTGCTCGGGCTCGCCGTAGGCGCGCTCGCCGGGGTCCTGATCCGCCGCACGGTGCCCGCGATGTCCGTCGCCGTACTGGCCTGCTCCGCGGCGATCGTGGTGCTGACCACCCAGTTGGTGGCGCTGTGGCCCCTGCGGACAGCGATCAGCACCAAGATGAACGGCCTCGAAGGAGACTACTGGCAGATCGACATCGGCCGGATCACCGCCGACGGCCACCGGCTGACGATGGAGACCTGCTGGCCGGACCTCAGCCCGGAGGAGGCCCGCTGCGTGGCGGATCACCACGCCACCGGGTTCTTCATCGACTACCACCCCGGCTCGCACTTCTGGCCGCTCCAGCTCGTCGAGACCGGCATCCTGCTCGTCGTGGCCGCGGCCTTGGCCGCCGTCACGTTCCGGGTGCTGCGCCACCGGCACGGCTGAGCGCATCCGGCACCGGTGTGGCCGTTTCCGGACCCCCGGACACGGCCACACCGCTTCCTGCATGTCATGTCGCCGTTACCGGGCATTCAGACGGCCTTGCGACCCTCTCAGGATGCAGCCAGCCGTGCCGACCCCCCGCAACGGGAGAAATCCCGGCGGAGAGCGCGCCGACCACGCAATCTCCGCGATCTCGTCCGCCTCCGACGCGCCTCCTGAGCACTCCGCGCGGAAGAATGGGCCCATGAGCCAGCAGCCCAGCTCCGAGGTCCCGGTCCAGCCCGCCGCTCAGCCGTCCGTCGGCTCCCTCGCCGCACACCGGCCGCATGCCGTCGCCACCCCCGCCTCGACCAACGCCGCCCTGTCCACCGCGGCCGATCTGGACCCCGACATCGACGCCGACGCAGACGCGTACGAGCCCGACGTCGACGGTGACGAGCTGCCCCAGGGAAGGTTCCTGGACCGGGAACGCAGCTGGCTCGCGTTCAACGAACGCGTTCTGGAACTGGCCGAGGACCCCTCGACCCCCCTCCTCGAACGGGCTAATTTCCTCGCCATCTTCGCCTCGAACCTGGACGAGTTCTTCATGGTCCGGGTCGCGGGCCTGAAACGCCGGATCGCGACAGGCGTCGCCACCCGTTCCGCGTCCGGGCTCCAGCCCCGGGAGGTCCTCGACCTGATCTGGACCCGCTCGCGCGAACTCATGGCCCGGCACGCCGCCTGCTACCAGCAGGACGTCGCCCCCGCCCTCTCCGACGAGGGCATCCAGCTGATCCGCTGGCCCGAGCTGACCGAGAAGGAGCAGGCCCGCCTGTTCACCTTCTTCCGCCAGCGGGTCTTCCCCGTGCTGACCCCCCTCGCCGTCGACCCGGCGCACCCCTTCCCGTACATCTCCGGCCTCTCGCTCAACCTCGCCGTCGTCGTACGCAACCCGGTCAGCGGCCACCGCCACTTCGCCCGGGTCAAGGTGCCGCCCCTGCTGACCCGCTTCCTGGAGGCCTCCCCCCAGCGCTACGTCCCCATCGAGGACGTCATCGCCGCCCACCTGGAGGAGCTCTTCCCCGGCATGGAGGTGCTCGCGCACCACATGTTCCGGGTCACCAGGAACGAGGACCTGGAGGTCGAGGAGGACGACGCCGAGAACCTCCTCCAGGCCCTGGAGAAGGAGCTCATGCGGCGCCGCTTCGGCCCGCCGGTCCGCCTGGAGGTCGAGGAGTCCATCGACCCGTACGTGCTGGACCTGCTGGTCCGCGAGCTGAAGGTGTCCGACGCGGAGGTCTACCCGCTGCCGGGACCGCTCGACCTCACCGGACTGTTCGGCATAGCTTCACTGGACCGGCCCGAGCTGAAGTTCCCCAAGTTCATCGCCGGCACCCACCGCGATCTCGCCGAGGTGGAGTCCGCCTCCGCGCCCGACATCTTCGCCGCCCTGCGCGAACGCGACGTACTGCTGCACCACCCGTACGACTCCTTCTCCACCTCCGTCCAGGCCTTCCTGGAACAGGCGGCGGGCGACCCGGACGTCCTCGCCATCAAGCAGACCCTGTACCGGACCTCGGGCGACTCCCCGATAGTGGACGCACTCATCGACGCCGCCGAGTCCGGCAAGCAGGTCCTCGTACTCGTCGAGATCAAGGCCCGCTTCGACGAACAGGCCAACATCAAGTGGGCGCGCAAGCTGGAGGAGGCGGGCTGCCACGTCGTCTACGGGCTCGTCGGCCTGAAGACGCACTGCAAGCTCTCGCTCGTCGTCCGCCAGGAGAGCGACACACTGCGCCGCTACTCGCACGTCGGCACGGGCAACTACCACCCCAAGACCGCCCGGCTGTACGAGGACCTCGGACTGCTCACCGCCGACCCGCAGGTCGGCGCGGACCTCTCCGACCTCTTCAACCGGCTCTCCGGCTACTCACGCCGCGAGACCTACCGCCGCCTGCTGGTCGCACCGAAGTCACTGCGCGACGGGCTCATCGCCCGGATCAACAAGGAGATCGTGCACCAGCGGGCCGGCCGCCCCGCCTACGTACGCATCAAGGTCAACTCGATGGTCGACGAAGCGATCATCGACGCCTGCTACCGGGCCGCGCAGGCGGGCGTCCCGGTCGACATCTGGGTCCGCGGCATCTGCGCGATACGCCCAGGCGTCACCGGCCTCTCCGAGAACGTCCGGGTCCGCTCGATACTGGGCCGCTTCCTGGAACACTCCCGGGTGTTCTCGTTCGGCAACGGCGGCGAACCCGAGGTCTGGTTCGGCAGCGCCGACATGATGCACCGCAACCTCGACCGCCGCATCGAGGCCCTGGTCCGGGTCACCGACCCCGCCCACCGGGCCGCCCTCAGCCGGCTCCTGGAGACCGGCATGTCCGACACCACCGCCTCCTGGCACCTGGGCCCCGACGGGAACTGGACCCGGCAGGCCACGGACGCGGAGGGCCGGCCACTGAGGCACGTACAGGAAATGCTCATTGACGCCCGGAGGCGCAGGCGTGCGACGCCCTGACCACCAGACCAAGACGGACGTGACCGCGGGGGCGGTGCTCGCACCGTATCTCCGGACGCAGGCAGCGGACTTCCTGCGGAGTCTGCGCCTGCACCGCGAGAACAGTGCCCCCACCGACGCCGGACCGCAGGCCGCCGAACAGGCCGCCATCGCGCTCCGCCGCTCCTCCCGCCGGATCAGCGGCACCCTGCACACCTTCCGGACCGCTCTCGACCCGCTCTGGGCCGAGCAGCTGCGCACCGAACTGGCCTGGCTGTCCGGCACGCTCGCCCGCGAGCACGCGTACGCGGACCGGCTGAACCGGCTCCTCGACGCGCTGCACGGACTGTCCGGGACGCCCCTGCCGGCTGCCCGCACCGGCACCGCCCCCGCCGCCGCGGGCAGCACCGCGAAGGAACGCGCCGGCCTGGGCGTCGGCGCGGCACGCGCCGGTGCCCTGCTCGAACGTCAGCTGACGCTGGCCCGGACCCGCGCCCACTCCGCCGCGCTCCAGGCACTCGGCTCCTCCCGCTTCCACGCGGTGGCCGACGCGGTCGCGCTGCTCGCATCCGAGGTCCCGCTGACCGCCGGAGCCGCCGCCGCACCCGCCGCCGAACTGCTGACCGAGCCCGCGGACCGGGCGGAGCAGCGGCTGCTCGGCGCGGTGGCGGCCCTCTCTTCGGACGAGACGGCCGAGCCGTACAACGAGGCGCAGGACGCACCCTGGCACCGGACCCGGCTGCTGCTGCGGCTGCACCGGTACGCCCACGAAGTGGTACGCGGCGCCCCCGATCCGGTCCTGGCCGGCCCCGGGCACGCCCTGGACCTGCACCGGGACGCGTCGGAGGCGGCATCGGCCGCGGCATCGGCCGCGCGCACCCCGCGGATCGCACCGGCCACCGCGTACGCCCTGGGGGTGCTCCACGCCGACCAGCGCCACGAGGTGGGTGCGGCGCGCGCCGTGTTCCTGGAGACCTGGCCGTACGCGGCGGCCGTGACCGCGCGATGAACGGCACGGTGGTTCGGGCGGCGGGGTGCGTGCTCTGGCGTCGGCCGCCGCACTGTCCGGGCGGGGGCGGCGGTGTCGAACTCTGCCTCGTGCACCGGCCGCGTTACGACGACTGGTCGTTTCCCAAGGGCAAGCTGAAACGCGGCGAGTCCCCGCGGGACGCGGCTCTGCGCGAGGTCCTGGAGGAGACGGGCCACCACTGCGTGCCGGGCGCCGCGCTGCCCACGGTCCGGTACCTGGCGAACGGGCGCCCGAAGGAGGTCACGTACTGGTCCGCCGAGGCCACCGCGGGCACCTTCGTCCCGAACCGGGAGGTGGACAAGGTGCTGTGGCTGCCCCCGGAGGCGGCCCGCACCCGCCTGACTCACCCCCGGGACCGCGCCCTGCTGGACAGGGCCCAGTCCCTCCAAACCCTGCCGAACGCGTAACCGGGCCCGCACCCCACACCGTTGCGGACTGCGAACCGGCCACCGCTGCGGACTGCGGCCCGGCCGATCCATGGGCTGCGCCGGCCTGCCGCTCCGGCCCGTCCGGGGGCGGAGCCCCCCGCTGCCCCGGGCCCTCCCCGGCCCCCGCGCCCCGGAACCAGGCCGTCCCGCACGGTTCACCCTCCGTTCACCCACCCCCGCAAACCACGTCACCTGTTCTGCCTAATTTCGGCAGTACACGGTGCGCGGCGAACCACCGCATCACCCGGGAAGCCCCCGCACCGGCCAAGACTTCCGCACCACACATCACCTCGCACGCCGTCGTAGAACGAAAACAACCTCGGCGGCTCCTGGAAGGAACACCCGAAAGTGAAGCTTCAGCGCAAGAACCGGCTTCGTGCCACCGCGCTCGGTGCCCTCGCCGTCTCCGGCGCCCTGGTCCTCACGGCGTGCGGTTCGGACAACAACAGCGGCGGCGACACGGGCGGGAGCGGCACCAACACGAAGGCCGCCTCGAACGTCAAGTGCGACGGTGCCAAGGGCCAGCTGCGCGCCTCCGGCTCCAGCGCCCAGAAGAACGCCATGGACCTGTGGGTCAAGGACTACATGGCCGCCTGCTCCGGCGTGGAGATCAACTACAACTCCTCCTCGTCCGGCGAGGGCATCGTCGCCTTCAACCAGGGCACCGTCGGCTTCGCCGGCTCCGACTCGGCGCTGAAGCCCGAGGAGGTCGCCGACTCGAAGAAGATCTGCAAGACCGGCCAGGGCATCAACCTCCCGATGGTCGGCGGCCCGATCGCGGTCGGCTTCCACCTCGACGGTGTCGACAGCCTGACGCTGGACGCCCCCACCCTCGCCAAGATCTTCGACACGAAGATCAAGAAGTGGAACGACGAGGCGATCGCCAAGCTCAACCCCGACGCCAAGCTGCCGGACAAGGCGATCCAGCCCTTCCACCGCTCCGAGGACTCCGGCACCACCCAGAACCTCGGCAAGTACCTGGGCGCCACCGCCCCGAGCGACTGGAAGTACGAGGCCGAGAAGAAGTGGCCGGCCCCCGGTGGCCAGGCCGCGTCCGGCTCCTCCGGTGTCGCCACCCAGGTGAAGGCCGTCGACGGCTCGATCGGTTACTTCGAGCTCTCCTACGCCGCCTCGCAGAAGATCACCACGGTCGACATCAACACCGGCGGCGCCGCCCCGGTCAAGGCCTCCTCGGAGAACGCCTCCAAGGCCATCGCCGCCGCCAAGGTCAAGGGCACCGGCAAGGACCTGGCGCTCGACCTCGACTACACCACCAAGGCCGAGGGCGCCTACCCGCTGGTCCTGGTGACGTACGAGGTCGTCTGCGACACCGGCAACAAGGCCGACACCCTCGGCACCGTCAAGTCCTTCCTGACCTACACCTCGTCCGCGGAGGGCCAGGCGCTCCTCACCGAGGCCGGTTACGCCCCGATCCCCGAGGCGATCAACACCAAGGTCCGCGAGACGGTCGCCTCCCTCTCGTAACCCGAACCCCGCACGACGCACACGCAACAGGCGGTCGGTCCGGTGCACCCCTCCGGACCGGCCGGCCCCCACCACCCCCATCCGGTGCACCGCCGCCAGGGGAGCCCCGGCTCCCCCACACAGACCGGAAAGACCATGGCTTCCACGACACAGACAGAGACACCACCGGTCCGGCCGGGCAGGCGCGCCCGCACCGGATCGACCGGTCGCCTCGGCGACAAGATATTCCTGGGCCTGTCACAGGGCTCGGGCATCCTGCTGCTCGTGATCATGGCGTCGATCGCCGTGTTCCTCAGCTACCGCGCCGCCATCGCCATCTCGAAGGACGACGGCAACTTCTTCACCACCTTCGACTGGAACCCGGCCGGCAGCCCGCCGGTCTTCGGCATCGCGGTCCTGCTCTTCGGGACCGTCGTCAGCTCGATCATCGCGATGGTCATCGCGGTCCCGGTCGCTGTCGGCATCGCCCTCTTCATCTCGCACTACGCACCGCGCAGACTCGCGGCTCCGATCGCGTACGTCGTCGATCTGCTCGCCGCGGTGCCCAGCATCGTCTACGGCATCTGGGGCGCTCTCGTCCTCGTGCCGTACCTCGAAGGCCTGAACCTCTGGCTCGACCAGTTCTTCGGCTGGACCTACATCTTCGAGAAGACCGAGGTCGGCGTCGCCCGCTCGCTCTTCACCGTGGGCATCCTCCTCGCGATCATGATCCTGCCGATCGTGACCAGCGTCAGCCGCGAGGTCTTCCTCCAGGTCCCGAAGATGAACGAGGAGGCCGCGCTCGCGCTCGGCGCCACCCGCTGGGAGGTCATCCGCCTCTCGGTGCTGCCCTTCGGCCGCTCCGGCGTCATCTCCGCCTCGATGCTGGGCCTGGGCCGCGCGCTCGGCGAGACGATGGCCGTCGCCACGGTCCTGTCGCCGAACTTCCTCATCTCGCTGCACGTGCTCAACCCGGGCGGCGGGACGTTCGCCCAGAACATCGCCGCGAAGTTCGGCGAGGCCGACGCGTTCGGGCGGGACGCCCTGATCGCCTCCGGCCTGGTCCTCTTCGTCCTCACCCTGCTGGTCAACGGCGCCGCGCGGCTCATCATCGCCCGCCGCAAGGAGTACTCGGGGGCCAACGCATGAGCCACGCATCCACCAGCGTCCAGGACCGCCCGACGCCCGTACCGCCCGCACCGGGCAACAGCCTCAGCAGCCGGACGCTCCCGCGCCTGGCCCCCCTCGGCTTCGCAGCCGTGTCGATCGCCCTCGGCGTCGGCATCGGCGCGGCCGCCGGCTGGCACAGCCGGGTCCAGTGGGGCCTGATCTCCGCACTGCTCTTCCTGGTGATCTCGTACGTCGCGACCAGCGTCGTGGAGAACCGGCGGCAGGCCAAGGACCGCCTCGCCACCAGCCTCGTGTGGGTCTGCTTCCTGATCGCCGTCGTCCCGCTGGCCTCGCTGCTCTGGACGACCGTCAGCCGCGGCTCCGGACGGCTGGACATCTACTTCCTGACCCACTCGATGGCCGGGGTCCTCGGCTCCGAGGACAGCGGCGGTGTCTACCACGCCCTGATCGGCACGCTGGAGCAGGTCGGCATCGCCACGGTGATCTCCGCCCCGCTCGGACTGCTCACCGCGGTCTACCTGGTGGAGTACGGCAAGGGCTCGCTCGCCAGGGCCGTCACCTTCTTCGTCGACGTGATGACGGGCATCCCGTCCATCGTGGCCGGCCTGTTCATCCTCTCGATCATGCTGATCGCGGGGCTCGAACCCTCCGGCCTGATGGGCGCCCTGGCCCTGACGATCCTGATGATCCCGGTCGTGGTCCGCTCCACCGAGGAGATGCTGAAGCTCGTACCGAACGAGCTCCGCGAGGCCTCCCTCGCCCTCGGCATCCCGAAGTGGCGCACCATCCTGAAGGTGGTCCTGCCGACCGCGATCGGCGGCATCGCCACCGGCGTCATGCTCGCCATCGCCCGTATCGCCGGAGAGACCGCACCGATCATCCTGCTGGTCTTCGGCAGTCAGCTGATCAACCCGAACCCCTTCGAAGGCGCCCAGTCCTCACTGCCGTTCTACATCTACGAGCAGTACAAGATCGGCGAGACCGCGTCGTACGACCGCGCCTGGGCCGCCGCCCTGGTCCTGATCGCCTTCGTCATGATCCTCAATCTGGTGGCCCGCGGCATCGCCCGCTGGAAGGCCCCGAAGACCGGCCGCTAGGTCCGGCGGAAAGCAGCAGTGATTCAGATGGCCAAGCGCATAGACATCAGCGGACTGTCGGCCTACTACGGCAGCCACAAGGCGATCGACGACATCTCGATGACCGTGGAACCCCGCTCCGTGACCGCCTTCATCGGCCCGTCAGGCTGCGGCAAGTCCACCTTCCTGCGCACCCTGAACCGGATGCACGAGGTCACCCCCGGCGGCCGCGTCGAGGGCAAGGTGCTGCTGGACGACGAGAACCTGTACGGCTCCGGCGTCGACCCGGTCACCGTGCGGCGCACGGTCGGCATGGTCTTCCAGCGCCCGAACCCGTTCCCGACCATGTCGATCCTCGACAACGTCGCGGCGGGCCTGCGGCTGAACGGCAAGTACCGCAAGAGCGCGCTCAACGACATCGTGGAGAAGTCGCTGCGCGGCGCGAACCTCTGGAACGAGGTCAAGGACCGGCTGAACAAGCCCGGCTCCGGTCTCTCCGGCGGTCAGCAGCAGCGTCTGTGCATCGCCCGCGCGATCGCGGTCGAGCCGGACGTCCTGCTGATGGACGAGCCGTGCTCCGCCCTCGACCCGATCTCGACCCTCGCCATCGAGGACCTGATCGGCGAGCTGAAGGAGCGCTTCACGATCGTCATCGTGACGCACAACATGCAGCAGGCGGCCCGGGTCTCGGACCGCACGGCGTTCTTCAACCTCGCGGCGGTCGGGATGCCCGGCAAGCTCGTGGAGATAGACGAGACGGAACGCATCTTCTCCAACCCGTCGGTCCAGGCCACGGAGGACTACATCTCCGGCCGCTTCGGCTGAGCCGGGAGCCCGGAGCCCGGAGCCCGGATCCGGCCACTTCGGCCGAGCCGGGAGCCGGACCGGTCCCACAGACGGCCTTGGGGTGCTGCATGGCGGTGCCACCACAAGGCGAAGGGTCCGCCCCGCTCTCCGAAAGAGAGTGGGGCGGACCCAACATCAGTCCCTGATACCGCCCGCGTCCTGAGTCCCTGATACCGCCCGAATCCAGCGCCAGGCCGTCCGCATCAAGCCCGGGGACCGACCGACCACACCGCGCACGAGCATCTCGTACGAGGCCGGACACATCCCGCACGGGGCGGCAAAATCAAGCCCGTCCGGCGATTGAGGACGAAGCACACACCCGGCGCACCCGGCACCCGCCCCGCACCCCCGCCGGCCCCACCGTCACCCGAACAGCAGGACGACGACCCCGTAGCTCCCCGCAGCAACCAACGCCGCGGCCGGCATGGTGATGAACCACCCCAGAATGATGTTCTTCGCGACGCCCCACCGCACCGCGTTCACCCGCTTCGTCGCCCCCACGCCCATGATCGCCGAGGTGATGACATGCGTCGTCGAGATCGGCGCGTGGAACAGGAACGCCGAGCCGAACATGATCGACGCCCCCGTCGTCTCCGCCGCGAACCCCTGCGGGGGATCCAGCTCGATGATCTTCCGCCCGAGCGTCCGCATGATGCGCCAGCCACCGGCGTACGTACCCAGCGACAGCATCAGCGCGCAGACGAGCTTCACCCAGACCGGGATCGGGTCGTTCGGGCTCTCCACATCGGCGATGACCAGGGCCATCACCACGATGCCCATCGTCTTCTGCGCGTCCTGCAGACCGTGCCCGAGCGCCATGCCGGCGGCCGAGACCGTCTGCGCTATCCGGAATCCGCGCTTGGCCTTGTGCGGGTTGGACTTCCGGAACATCCACATGATGGCGACCATCACCAGATAGCCGACCACCAGGCCGATCACCGGCGAGATGAACATCGGGATGACGACCTTGTCGAGCACCCCGTCCCAGTGGACGAGTGTTCCGCCCGCGAGCGCCGCGCCGACCATGCCGCCGAACAGAGCGTGGGAGGACGAGGACGGCAGCCCGAAGTACCAGGTGACGAGGTTCCAGATGATCGCGCCGACCAGCGCGGCGAAGAGGATTCCCATCCCCTTGTTGCCCTCGGGCGTCGCGATCAGACCCTCACTGACGGTCTTGGCGACCCCGCTGCCGAGGAACGCGCCCGCGAGGTTCATCACCGCCGCCATGGCGAGTGCCGCACGCGGGGTCAGCGCCCGGGTGGAGACCGAAGTGGCGATGGCGTTCGCCGAGTCGTGGAAGCCGTTCGTGTACGTGAAGCCGAGCGCGACGCCAATGGTCACGATCAGTACAAAGGTGTCCACGTGGTTCAGGACTCCTTGACCGCGATGGTCTCCACCGTGTTCGCGACGTGCTCGAACGCGTCGGCAGCCTCTTCCAGCACATCCACGATCTGCTTCAGCTTCAGCACCTCTATGGCGTCGTACTTGCCGTTGAAGAGCTGGGCGAGCAGCTTGCGGTGGATCTGGTCGGCCTGGTTCTCCAGGCGGTTGACCTCGATCCAGAACTCGGTGAGGTTGTCCATGCTCCGCAGGTTCGGCATGGCCGCGGCGGTCAGTTCGGCCGCCCGCGCCAGAACCTCGACCTGCTGCTCGACACCCTTGGGGAGCTCTTCGACCTGGTACAGCACGACCAGGTCGACGGCCTCCTCCATGAAGTCCATGATGTCGTCGAGCTGCGAGGCCAGATTGTAAATGTCCTCGCGGTCGAACGGCGTAATGAAGGAGGAGTTCAGCTGGTGGAAGATCGCGTGGGTGGCGTCATCCCCCGCGTGCTCCGCTGCCCGCATACGCTCCGCGATCTCGACTCGGGAGGCAGAATCCGCCCCGAGCAGTTCCATCAGGAGTTTCGAGCCCGTGACGATGTTGTCCGCAGACGCGGAGAACATGTCGTAGAAGCTCGTCTCCCTGGGGGTCAGACGAAAGCGCACGTGGGGTCCTCGGGATGCTTTGGATTCGGTCAGGCTGATGCTAGGCGCATCATCCGGCCACGGCTAACCGGCATTCTTCAGTGTCGCGCATCAGGCACAGTGATCAGCACGGGGCCCCGGTCACGTTTCAGCTGAATTCGTTAGGATATACCCACCAGGGGTATATAAACGGCAGGGTAAAGGGAAAACGGGAGGCAGCAATGACCACCACCGAGGCCACCGGGGCGGACCGGTCACCGGACATCGCGGACGTCGCGACCCCGGCGGAGGCCACGGCTCCCGCGGACGCGATCGTCACCGACCACGACCGGGGGATACACGGCTACCACCACCAGAAGGCGGAGCACCTCAAGCGCCTGCGGCGCATCGAGGGCCAGATCCGTGGCCTGCAACGCATGGTCGACGAGGACGTCTACTGCATCGACATACTCACCCAGGTGTCGGCTTCCACGAAGGCGCTCCAGTCGTTCGCACTCCAGCTGCTGGAGGAGCACCTGCGGCACTGCGTCGCCGACGCGGCGGTCAAGGGCGGCGAGGAGATCGACGCGAAGGTCGAGGAGGCCACGAAGGCCATCGCCCGCCTGCTGCGCACCTGATCAGCACCTGAATCCGCACCCGGTCGGCACTCCACCGGCGCCTGTTCGGCACCTGTTCGGCACCCAAGAACCCGACTCCGCTCCCGCCCCGGCACCAGCGCCGACACCGAAACCGTGGCGGATGTCTCACCGGCTGACGCGCCGTAAGGTGTCGCGGCCCCTGCCAGCCGGCCCCGTCACCCCACCCCCGTCACCCCCGGTAATCTCCCTGCCGGGGAACGGTGGCACGTTCGGTGACGTGCTCGGTGACGCGTTCTGTGACGCGCTCTGCGGCTGCGGCCCGGTCGGTGATCGGGGCCCGCTCGGCACCCGCGGCCCGCTCGCTGACCACCTTGACGTCGAGCACCTCGTCGATACGGTCCGGGCTGAGCCGTTCACCGATCGCCGCCGACGCCGCGATCATGAGCTCCCCGCACAGCTCGATCTCGGCGAGTGCCACATGGTCCGATACGGTCCGTGCGCTGAGCGTCACCACGTCACTCACCTCTCACTGCCGTCGCCGACTTCCTAGGGTAGGGAGCGCACCACACACCGCGCATGGCACGGACGGACCATTTCGCCGCAGCCAGATGCCTAGGAAGGCGCCCGGCCCGGCGCCCCGGACCGTCCACGGCGGTCACGTCCGCCGCCCCTGATCGATCTCACCGGTGTAGATATCGCGTTCGGCAGGCATCGGTACGGAGACCGGCACCCCGAACCCGTACAGCAGCGTCGTCGACACCACCTCGACCGGGGGCCCCTCGTTGGCGAAGCTGAACCGGTGCCGCACCTTGCGCAGCCGCCCGTCCGCGTCCAAGTACGCGTCGAACGGCACGGTGTTCGTGCGGAAGCCCTTCGCCGCCGCCGTCAGCGCCCCCCGCGAGTGGGCCGAGGCCTGGCGCGCGGCCCGTCCGATGTCGGTGGTGCCTCGGTAGTGGCGCACCGTCACCCCGGCGAGATCGGTCTCACCCACGTACGTCACCGCACGCGCGCCGCGCAGCAGCTCGGCCGCGGCCATCGGATCGGTCGCCCCGCCGGTCACCAGGTTGCCGTCCGCCAGTGCCGTCGTGTCGATCCTGACCCATTTGTCCTCGGGGACGCCGGCGCCCCGGTTCATCATGTAGAGCGCGCCGGGCGCCAGCAGCTCCGTGATGGGCAGGTGCTCCTCCTCGCCCGCCGCGTCCCGCGGCAGCACGACCCGGAGCCGGCCCGACTGGGCGCGGAAGTCGTACGTCCCCTTGCCCCTGATCGTCACCCGCGTACCGCCCGCGGCCGTCTCCATCGACGTACTCACCTCGGCGGTCCCGGCCACGGCGCCCTTCACTTCACCCGAGGGGGAAGCACCCGCGGGCCGCCCCGTCCCGGAGAGCACCGCCGCCGCCCCCCGCACCGCTTCGACGGCCCCCGCACCGGACCGGTCGTCGGCCGCGGCCCGGTCCCCACCACCACCCGAGCACCCGGCGGCAGCCGCCATCACGCCCATCGCGGCGAGGGCGCACACAGCGCGCGCCCCGCCTCCGGATCTGTGCTGCTGCACCACCATCGCCTGCCAACCCCCAACGCCGTACCGCTTTGCCCGAGCCCCCCACCCGTTCCGGATAACGACGGCCCCTGTCCCCCGTAACGCCGCTCACCCACCCCTCACCGCCGGACAGCCCCGCCCAGTACCGTGGACGCGTGTATGACCAACACACCGCCGAGGTTCCGCCGGCCGTCCCACCGGCCCGGTCCGCCCACGAACCCACCACCGTCGAGCGCGGCTCGTTCTGCACGGCCCGCTGCGCCTGCGGCTGGTCCGGTCCGGCCCGCAGATCCCGCGACCGGGCCCGCGCCGACGCCGAGGCCCACAGAGCAGCCCCCTGACGCACCGACCGCCACCACCCGCACCGCCCTCCCCCCACGCCCCTCCTCTCTCCCCCACCCCCCTTTTCCCCCCACACGCGGATCCGTCCCCACCCCGGAGGCCCGATGACCCTGCCGAACCGGCGCACCGTCCTGACCGCGGGCGCCGCAGCCGTACTCACCGGAGTCACCGCCACTGCCTGCGACGACACCGGAACCGGCGCGCCCACCGGCGGGTCCACCCCCGGCTCGGCCACGGCCTCCGGTACGTCGGCGGCCCCGTCGAGCACCGCCCCCTCCGGCCCGGCGGACTGGTCCGCACTGGCCAAGAGCCTCGACGGCTCCGTCGTACGCCCCGACGACGCGACGTACCCGACCGCCCGTCAGCTCTACAACACCCGTTACGACGGCCAGAAGCCGGCCGCGGTCGCCTACGTGAAGCACGAAGCGGACGTTCGCGAGTGCCTGGCCTACGCCCGGCGCAGCTCCACGCCCGTGGCGATCCGCAGCGGAGGCCACTCCTACGCCGGCTGGTCGAGCGGCGACGGCAGGCTCGTCATCGACGTCTCGTCACTCTCCCGCGTGGACAAGGACGGCACGATCGGCGCGGGGGCCCGGCTCCTGGACGTCTACCAGGGCCTCGCCGCCCACGGTCTGACGATCCCCGGCGGCTCCTGCCCCACGGTCGGCATCTCCGGGCTCACACTCGGCGGCGGCCACGGCGTCGCCTCGCGCGCTTACGGTCTGACCTGCGACAGCCTCACCTCCGCGAGGATCGTCACCGCCGACGGCAAGACCGTCACCGCGGACGCCACACATCACACCGACCTCTTCTGGGCGCTGCGCGGCGCGGGAAACGGCAACTTCGGTGTCGTCACCGAACTCCGCTTCCGTACCCGTCCCGCCCCGCAGACCGTCTCCGCGTACATGTCGTGGCCGTGGTCGCGAGCCCGGTCCGTCATCACGGCCTGGCAGGAGTGGGGCCCGGACCAGCCGGACGAGATCTGGTCCTCCGCGCACATCGCGGCGGGGCCGGGCGGCGGCAACCCGACCGTGTCCGTCTCGGCGTTCAGCCTCGGCACGTACGGCGATCTGCAGAACGCCGTCGACCGCCTCGCCGACAAGATCGGCGCCCCCGCCTCCTCGGTCTCGCTGCGCCGCCGCAGCTACCAGGAGGCGATGCTCGTGTACGCGGGCTGCTCGGGCATCACCGACGCCCAGTGCCATCTGCCCGGCACCACGCCCGGCCGCAGCTCGCAGGGGACGCTCCAGCGCGAGACGTACGCGGCCGCGTCCGACTTCTACGACCGCTCGCTGCCCCCGGCCGGCGTCCAGGCACTCCTCGACCGGACCCAGGCCTTCACCCGGCTCGACGCGGCAGGGGGCGGCGGCGGATCGATCGCGCTCACCGCCCTCGGCGGAGCCATCAACCGGGTCGACCCGCAGGCCACGGCGTTCGTCCACCGGCGCTCCAGGATGCTCGCCCAGTACATCGGCGCCTGGCGCCCCGGCACCTCGGGCAGCGCACAACAGAACTGGCTGAAAGACACCCATACCGCGCTACGCCGTTACGCATCCGGGGCCGCGTACCAGAACTACACGGACCCGAAGCTGACGGACTGGCGGAACGCCTACTACGGCACGGCGGCGGACCGCCTCGACGGCGTGAAGAAGCAGTACGACCCGGAGGGATTCTTCACGTTCCCGCAGGCGCTCTGAAAGCGATCGCGGGGGGCGGAGGGGCGGAGGGGGACCAAGGGGCCAAGATGCCGGGGGCCGGGCCCCCGGCCGAGTCGCTCTGGAAGGGGCCGGGGGCCGGGGAAGCTGGAAGAGCTGGGCCACGGGGGCGGGGGCCAGAGAAGCTGGAGGGGCGAGAAGCCGGAACGGCCAGGCCCCCGGGGGGGGCGGCGCCGAGGAGCCGTAGCCCCGGGCGCCGGGCCCCTACGCCGCGAGGCCCTTCTCGCCTTCCGAGCCGCCGCCCGAGCCGGGGCGCGGCTCGGGAATCCCGAGCGAGTCGCCCCGGTCCCCGGCTGCAGCCGACAGCGGTCGGCGCGACCGCACGAGCCGGCCCAGCCGGGGGGACCGTGAGACGGCACCCACCAGGGGTGTCAGCAGCATCATCGCGAGCGGCGCGAGAAGCAGCGCGGCGGCCGTACCGAGGGCGAAGCCGCCGATCACATCGGTCGGGTAGTGAACGCCCATGTAGATCCGGCAGAAACCCTCCAGCAACGCGAGCGCGATCGCCGCGATGCCGAACTTACGGTTCGCCACGAAGAGTCCGACGCCGAGGGCCATCGCCATCGTGGCGTGGTCGCTGACGAAGGAGAAGTCGTTCTTCCCGTCCACCAGGACTTCCAGCCCCTGGTGATCCTTGAACGGCCGTGGCCGTTCGACGAATCCGCGGATCGGGATGTTGATCAGCAGCGCGATGCCCGCGGCGAGCGGAGCCCAGACGAGCCCGGAGACACCCGCCACCGAATCCTCCGGCGTGCCGCGCCGGCGGACGCTCCACCAGCACCACAGGACCACCAGGACCATGCCGAGCATGATCCCGTACTCGCCGATGAACTCCATGACCCGGTCGAACCAGGTGGGAGCGGACTTGGCGAGCCCGTTGATGTCGTAGAGCAGGCTGACGTCGGGGTTCGACCCATCCAGTGCGAGTCCAGCCATCTGCCGCGGCCCCTTGCCTTGTCTGCTGTTGCTCCTGCGGTACACACCCATGTGCACCGCTTTGACGAACCCCCGTGGTCGGTTCGATCACTACGTGGGGCGACGCTCGGTCAGTGGCTGCGGCCCCGGTCCCACCAGAGAACGACGCGTTCCGTGCGTACGTTCCACTCTCCACCGAATGATCACCATGACGTTATCGAAGAGTGACTCATCGTCGCAGCTCAGGGCCCAGGCTTCACGGAGAGTTCCGGCCACCGCCGTCCCCCGGTCAGACCGCCGGCTGCGCGGTCGGAAGGGCCGCGGCACCGTCCTTCGTGACCCGCGTGGCGCCGAAGTAGTCGGGCGTGTCGATCTTGTCGAACCTGATGACGGCACCGGTGTACGGGGCGTTGATCATGTACCCGCCGCCGACGTACAGGCCGACGTGGTGAATGGCCCGCGAGTTGTTCAGGTCGTCGGAGAAGAACACCAGGTCACCGGGGAGAAGCTCCTCACGCGAGGGATGCGGACCGGCGTTGTACTGGTCGTTCGCCACCCGCGGCAACTCGATGCCCACCGTCCGGTACGCGGCCTGCGTCAGCCCCGAACAGTCGAACCGCCCGCCCTGGGCGGCTGTGCCGTTACCGCCCCACAGGTACTTGGTGCCGAGCTTCTTCTGCGCGAAGTAGATCGCCCCCGCCGCTTGCTGCGAGGGCTGCACCCTCCCGACGGGCTGGGCGAAACTCTTCTCGAGAGTGCGGATGATCTTGACGTAGTTCTGCGTCTCGGCGATGCGCGGGACCCCGCCCGACTTGATCACCCGGTACGCACCGGCGTTGTAGGCAGCGAGCATGTTGTCCGCCTGATCCCCCGGCACCTTCTTCACGTACCCGGCGAGTTCACAGTCGTACGACGCGGCGGACGGAATCGCGTCGGCCGGGTCCCAGACGTCCCGCTTGCCGTCGTTGTTCCCGTCGATGCCGTGCCCGGCCCAGGTCCCGGGGATGAACTGCGCAATACCCTGCGCGGCGGCCGGACTCTGGGCCCTCGGGTTCCACCCGCTCTCCTGGTAGAGCTGAGCGGCCAGGAGCGCGGGGTTGATGGCCTCACAGAGGTTGCCCCACTTCTGCACCAACGGCTGGTACTTGGCCGGCACGGCCCCCTTGGCCAGCCCAACGGCCCCGCCCCCGCCACCCCCGAGGCCGGCAGCGGCGGAGTACGTACCGACGACCAGCAGCGCCACGAAGCACATGGCGGCCCCGACACCGATCCCACCTGCCATCCAGAATTTCCGCACCCTTCAACCATCCCCCATCGGGGACGGGTTCATGGGCGGTTTCGACGGTGTGTACGAGTCATCGGGGTCACTGACCGGCCGTCAGGACGCTCCGGCGGACCAGAAGTCGTCGTGGACGTTGGGGGCTGGTACTGGTTCACCCACATGCTCTGCCCCACCGGGCGGCTGAGCAGGCGTCGAAACTGGGGACCTTTCGACGCACGGCGTGGCCACTTCGAAGAAGGCTTGCCCACCACCCCCGATGAGGAGTCTCACCCGAAAACCGTCCGGCGTCTCAAAATACGTCGCCGGACTCGCTTTATTTGCGTTGACCCCAATCTGGCGATACCCGGCATCTTTCCAACTGCGTTCCACGATCCCCAGGAAGCCTCCCCGACGTCTCTCGGAAATCACTGTAGTGACCGCGCGTCTGCGAGACACGTCACAACTCCCCTCCGTCGTCTCACCATGAACCCATTCAACGGGTGGACGAATACCCCTAAACGTCTCATCAAGGATACCGTCGGCCCGATCCGCCGCCTCCTGCATGTTCATATTTCTGCGCCCTCCCCTATCTCCTGAATCTTGCGAACCATGCACCCAGGAGCATCCTGAAATCAGAAATACAGCAACCGATGCCGCGTAAATTCGAGCTTTCACCGAAGGCGCTCCCGTTCAATCTCCCCCGACCTCCCTGCGACAATCCGCGCGATATTATCGGCAGATCTCTGGTCCTTAGCTGGGTCGAAATAGTTCGAGTGTGCTTCAGTCGGGCTATGGCCTCGATCCAGAAACCCAGGCCCATCACTTACGGCAAAACGGTTGGCTCCGAAATCTCGATGCGCAGGATCGGTACCGAACCATACGTCGCTCTCCTGGGTCTGAGCGTCCTGGGCCGCATACCCAGCCGCCCCGCCAGCAATACCGCCTGCGGCTCCGCCAATGAGTGCGCCCAGAGGCCCTGCTCCCATACCCAGCACAAATCCGGCCGACGCTCCACCAGCCGCACCACTCCCTAGTCCGCTCGCCTCTCGACTGTTAGGCAGCTTGGTCACGGGATCATTCTCAGCCGCGCCCACGAATACGTGATCCCTTCCGACACCTAGCTCCTCGGCAGAGTGTGCCCCCGTACCAGGGCTTCCAACCAAGACAACATCGTCCGCTCCGGGAATCCCACCTCTTTGCTGAGCGGCGAGGCCAACGGTCAACGAACCGTAGGAGTGCCCGATTGCAGTCACATGGGGATCACCATGTTGATTCGTTGCCGAGATTCCCGCCATAAATTTGTTATAGGCTGAAGCGCCAGCCCGAGCATTCACATCAGCCATGACATCGAGACTCCTCATAGGGTCGTCACCAGACGCCTGTGGCGCATCATAACCAAGCCACACGATTGATGCAGTAGAGGAATTTGGATCCATCTCTTTCGCGCCAATAGCAGTATCCCGAGCCCGCTTGAGATCATTTCGAGCGAAATCCTCATCCAACGACGTATTCAGCCCCGGCACGTAAGCCGACACATTGCGCGACGTATCCGGATTCCCGTACGAAACGATCGCTCGCCCGTTCCCCTCATCCCCGATGCCGAGCAAGAACATCGGGGGCTGCCCACCCGCCTGCAACTGCCGATCGATCTCGCGCAGCCCCGCCAACTGCGTCTCCGACTTCGCGTCGTCCCGGCCCTCAAGCTTGCCGATCAGGAGTTGGAGGTTGTCGCGGTTCGCCGTGTCGCGTACCAGGGACGGGATGCCGTCCAGGTTGCCGATCATGTCCGGGTACACCGCGAGGTACTCCTCGCGCTGTTCGTCCGTCAGGGCGGCCCACCACTCGCGGCGGGCCGCAGGGCTCGCGTCGAGGGGGATGGACGCCTTCAGGTAGCCCCGTGCCGCGTCCCGTACCGCCGCCGCATCCCCCGCCGCGTCCGTCCACGTCCGGTCAGGGACCTTCAGGCCCTCCTCGGCCTTCAGCTCTCGCAGGATGCGGGCGAACCGCCAGTCGATCTCGGCGGCCGTCCGTACCGCACTCGTCACCCGGTCCGCGATGTCCTGCGCCTTCGCCGCATGCGGGTTCGGGGCCACCAGGCCCGACGGGGGCAGCAGCCCCGGCGCCGCACCCACCGACGCCGTGCCGCCCGCCAGCGGCTTCCCGTCGATCAGGCCCTCCCCGGCAGCGGGGTACGTGACCGAGCCGTCCGGGTGCACGGTGAAGCGCAGTGCCTCGGCGTCGTCGAGCGCGTCCCGTAACGCCCGTTGCTGGGCCTTGATCTCGTGGGCGAGGCTGTTCAGCGTCGTACGGACCAGGCCGCACTCCGTGTACACGTACTGCAGATTCCGGCCCAGCTGTCGCAGCCTGCCCACCGCCGCGTCCGCCGACTCGCCCTGTTGGCCCTCCCGCAAGCCGTTCAGCAGCTGCTTCTCGATCCGGTCCCGGCCCACGTCCGCGCGGTTGCTCGCCTTCCCCCAGCCGTCGGCGGCGCCCTCCAGCTCGGCGCAGCGCAGGTCCCGTAATTGGGCCCAGGTCAGGGCCGAGGGGGACGGAGTCATCGCTCAACTCCATGCGTGCGCCTTGCGAGAGGCGCGAAGGAGGACTCCACGCCCTCGTTGGTCTGACCCTGGGCACGGGCGACGGAGCGCAGGTTGCCGGCCAGCGACCCGCACTCCCGGCGCGCGCACTCGAACCGCCGCTCCCACGACTCCCGTACGGCTCCCAGCTCCGCGAGCGCGCTCAGCCCGACCGTACCGGCGAGCAGTCCCTCGTGTGCCGTCGACAGCTCCTCCCTCACGGGGGCGAGATGCACACCCATCCCCTCGGCGCCGCCCGCGGCCCGCAGCCACGCGCCGTCACTGTGCCGGAGCTGCTCCCCGCCGGTTCCGTCACCGAGGTCGCTCAGTCTCTGCCGCCCCACACCGCTCACCCCGCTCCTTGATCGTGGAGCGGCACTGTGCCAAACCCGGCACCCACGACACGCCGTACGTCAGGGCGCCCGGGAAGGGACGGCCCCGTGCTCCCCGGGCGCAGCAACGCGGCGCCGTGACCTCGGGATCACCCGAACGGTGGACCGGGAAGTCGCCCTTGCCGGCAGGCGGCACCCGTACCTCTCCCGGCCGCCGCCACCACCACCGCAGCCGGCCGCTCACGGCCGTACCGGGCCCGCCTCACCGAACTTGAGAGAGCTCCAGGCGCAACACACCGCTCAGAGGGACCCCGGCGGGCCACGGAAGGAAGAATGCGGGCCCATGAGCTCTTCACCACCCGCCTCCCGCAGCGCACTTCACCGGCCGATGGTCGCCCGCCTCGCCGACGAGAAGCACCGCACCGCGACCATGCTCGAACTCTTCTTCGACCTCTGCTTCGTCACCGCTGTCGCGCAGGCAGCGACGGCGTTCGAGCACGAGCTCGACGAGGGACACATCGGCCACGGAGTCCTCGGCTACGCGATGGTGTTCTTCGCGATCTGGTGGGCGTGGATGAACTTCACGTGGTTCGCCTCCGCGTACGACACCGACGACGTGCCCTACCGGCTGCTCACCCTCGTGCAGATCACCGGCGCACTCGTCCTTGCCGCCGGGGCGGCCGAGGCCCTTCAGAACGAGGACTTCACGGTCATCACCTGGGGGTACGTCATCATGCGGCTCGCCATGGTCGCCCAGTGGCTGCGCGCCGCCCGCTCCGATCCCGAGCGGCGACGGAGCTGCCTGCGCTACGCCGTGGGAATCCTCGTGGTGCAGATCGGCTGGGTGGTACGGCTCGCCCTGCCCGACGACACCGGGCTCGCGACGTTCGCGGTGCTGGTCGTCGCCGAGATCGCCGTCCCGGTCTTCGCGGAGCGGGCCGCCGTCACCACCTGGCACCCGCATCACATCGTCGAGCGGTACGGCCTGTTCACCCTCATCGTGCTGGGCGAGTCGATCACCGCCGCGACCGGTGCCGTCCGCGCCTCCCTCGACACCCACGCGGCGCTGGGCGACCTCGCAGCCCTCGTCATCGGCGGCATCCTGACCGTCTTCGCCCTGTGGTGGCTGTACTTCGCACAGAGCGCCCCCCAACGGCTCACTTCCCTCCGCGCCGCGCTGCTCTGGGGCTACGGGCACTACTTCGTCTTCGCCTCCGCAGCAGCCGTCGGCGCCGGCCTCGCGCTCAACGTCGCCCACACCACCGGGCACGGCGAACTCTCGGACCATGCGTCGGCCGCGGCGTACACGGTTCCGGTCGCGGTCTTCATCACGCTCGTGTGGCTGCTGCACCACCGCGCCGGGGCCTGGGGCGACGCGGCCGACGTCGTGCACCCGGTGGCGGTCCTCGCTATTCTCGCCGCCACGTTCGCACCGTCCCCCGTGCTCGTCACCGGGATTCTCTCGGCGCTCCTCATCGCCGCGAAACTCGCCCTATCCGCGCGCGGCGCCACGCGGGAGCCGGCCCTCTGAGCACCCGCCCGGGTCGGGACCCGTCCCGGCCGGTCCCTACCTCTCCCGACCTTGACCAAACCGGATGGAAATGAGACCGCTCAGCCTCAGCCTCGGCCGGGGCGGCCCGGCGGGGCGGGGCCGCTCAGCGGGCGGCCTCGCCCACGCAGTGGAGCAGGGCTTCGCGGAAGTCGTCGAGCGCGCGGCCGAACTCGCCGGCCGCGACGTGAAACGTCGTCCGGTCCATCAGGGCCCCCGCCAGTACGAGGCGATGCCCCTCCACCGGGTGCCGTACTGACAGCCGGCGGGCCAGGGTCACCCCGTCGTCGAACAGGGGGCGCACCTTCTCCGGGAACAGGTGGGAGCAGTTCGCCCAGTAGACGGCGGAGCGCACGGTCAGGACCCTTTGTATTCGGGCCAGTTCTGGCAGGTGCTCGTCGGGGTCCGCAGCGGTCCCGGCCGACCGCGCGAGGTTCTCTACCTCTCCGCGCAGAGCGGTACGGCTGTCGAAGTAGCGTTGCCTGACATCAGGTGACCACTGCGTCGGCTCCGCCCCTGAAGGCGGTCTAGGTTCACCCGGCGCAGGTACATCCGGTGCAGGTACACCCGGTGCCGGCACACCCGGCGCAGGTACACCCGGTGCAGGCCGTTCGCCCTCGGCACCGGGGAACGACAGCAGGACCGCCCAGAACGACGCCTGATAGTTCCTCCAGGACGTTCGCTCCCCCGTGGCGGCCAGCTCCGTCAGCAGGACGAGCGCCTCCTGCCGTACGGCGGCGGCCTCTTCGGCCCGGCCACAGGTGTCCAGCATCCGTGCGTATCCGATGAGGGAGTAGAGGTGGCATGACACGGGGACACGGTCGTTCGCGGCCTCGGCCGCCTCCATGCCGACGAGCGTCTCGAACGCGGCGAGTGCGTCGTCGGACCGGCCGGCGTCAGCCAGGGCAGCGATCCACATGAGGAGGGGCCAGGCAAGCGATCCGTCCCTGGGGCCGCCGGGCAGTTCCGCCGCGACGAACTCGTCCATGGCTTCGGCTGATTCGGCATAACGGCCCTCCTCGGAGAGACCGGCGGCCCAGATCTCCAGCCCCTTGACCGCGGGCTCCCCGGAGAGCTTCGCCTGCGCACGGCCGACGGCGAGCATCTCGGCGCGCATGGCCAGGCCCTCGACGCGTCGGCCCAGCATGTACAACTGCCGCTGGCAGGCGTTCAGCGCCCCGTACAGGATGTCGTCGCGGGCGGGTTCGGCCGGATCGATGTTCCGTGCTGCGGCCACCGCCTCCTCGGACAGCGCGAGCGAAGCCGGGTGCCATGTGCCCCTGCTGGTGTCGTAGGAGAGCCGGCCCAGGGCCTCGACCAGTCGGGGCAGGTAGGCGGCCGGGCCTACCTGGGCAAGCACCCGGTAGGCGTCGACCTCCTCGCTCGGGGTGCGTCGCCCGGAAGCGAGCAGCGTGTTCTGCGCCCACAGAATGTCGTCCTGATCCACTTTCCGCGCATGATTCACAGAGGAGATTCTGAAGGCCTGCGCGCACGCCCAACAAGGCTTGTGGGCCGTGCCGTTCGTCCTACGCGGATGGCCTCTGACCTGTCATGATGGTGGTGTCATGACGCAATCAGGGGTGACCCGGCTCGTCCTGCTGCGGGGCAATTCCGCCTCGGGCAAGTCGAGCGTCGCCGCCGCCGTCCGGGAACGATTCGGTCGCGGCCTGGCGATCGTCGGCCAGGACAACCTGCGGCGGAACGTCCTGCGTGAGCGCGACCGCCCCGGCGCCGCGAACATCGGCCTGATCGACACCGTCACCAGGTACTCGCTCGACGCCGGGTACCACGTGGTCCTCGAAGGCATCCTGTACGCCGACCACTACGGGCCGATGCTCCAGCGGCTGTGCGAGGACCACCGCGGTCGCACCCACTGTTACTACCTGGACGTCGATCTCGGTGAAACGCTGCGCCGGCACGCGACGAAGCCACAGGTGAGCGAGTACGGGGAGGCGGAGCTCCGCGCCTGGTACCGCTCGCGCGACCTGCTCCCGGGCGGGGCGGAGTCAGTGATCGGCGCCGCGAGCAGCCTGATCGACACGACGGACCGCATCATGAAGGAGACCGGTCTGGCCGGCCTCCCCCCACTCGAACTCTGACCCAGGGTGCCGGGCTGCGAAGGGGCACGGGGCGGCGAAGAGGGGCAGGGCAGAGACGAGCGCTGACGCCCGTGAAGGGCGCTGAGCCCACGAAGAGTGCTGACGCCGGTGAAGGGCGGCGCGGGCCCGCAAAAGAGAGCGAGAGCGCGGGAACGCGGGAGAGCACGAGAGAGAGCGCGTTCAGCGACTGCTTCGGACCGCCGTCTGTCCCGGCAGGGCGATCCCCTTCGCCTGGGCGGCCTTCCCCGGGCGCAGGGTCCACGGCACCGGCGACGTGTCGGTCAGCCATCCGTCGTCGAGCACCCTCCCCACGACGAGCCCGCGCAGCGTCCGCGACAGCTTCTTCCAGCCCAGGCCCTTGCACAACTGCCCGTACGAGGGCCCGTGCCCGTGCTCCGCGCGGAAGGCCACGGTGAACGCGGCGGCCTCACGACCGCAGTCGGGATGCGCGTCCCGCCACTTGTCGAGGGCGTCGAACGCCGACCGTGGGGCGGGGACGGGCGAGGGCGAGGACGTGAACGCCTTCGCGACCTGCGCGAACGGAAGCCGGCACAACGGGCACCGCTCCACCGCCTCCACATGCCGCAGCAACGCCGGACTGACGCCCGACTTCCACTCCGCCCACCGGCCCGGGGTGATCTCCTCCGGCTCGGCGGCCGCCGCCGCCTCGCGCGCGGCCCGGCGCTCCTCCTCCTGCCGCGCGAGGTCAGCGAGTTCCTCGGGGGTACGGAACCTGCCGGCGAGGTGGCACACCGCCGGGCCGAGCCGGTAGTCCTCGCCGGACAGCTCGGCGAGGAACCCCTTACCGAGAAGCTCGGGCAGGGCGGTACGGCAGACACCGGGCAGCTGAGGGGGGATCCTCCCGACGAGCTCCGAGGAACTGTGCGCGGCCAGGAAGAGCGCGGCGAGCCGGACGGCAGGCCCGGTCTTCTTCACCGGCTTCGCCATCCTCGTGCGCATGGTCCATCCCGACACCCGCGACCGTGTGCCCTTGCCCAGCGGCATCGCGTGATCCGGTCCCGGGGCGAGGTCGGGCACGACGATCCCGACCGGCTTGTCCTGATCCCCGCCGACCAGATCCCCGGGCACCTGCCACCCGGCGGCGACCAGCTCCGCGATGGCCCCCTCCGGATCCTCCAGCCGCAGTGACCGCAGATCGGTGCCGGTGAGATTGCCGACCCCGCTCCGCGCCGCCCGGATGGCCACGACGACGGCGAGCAGCTGTGCGTCGGCGGTGGTGAGGGGGAGAGCAGCCACGTAGGCGAGAAGCCCTCGCACGCCCTCGCCCTGGCGCGGCGTCAGGAGAAAGGAGGGCGGCGAAGACGGCGCGGCGGCTGCCGCGACCGAGATGTCAGGTGTGGGCACATCACATCTAACGGTGATCGGAGCACGGAAGTCACGCGTGATGTGGGACACGCCGGACGCGCTGTGCGGGGCGTGAGAGACGCCGGGGCCGGGCCTCCTGCAGGGCATGGGGTACGCCGGGCCTCCTGAGGGGCGTGGGGACGCCGGACGTCCTGAGGGACGTGAAGCACGCCGACCGCCGCGCGCGAAGACCATGCCGACCGCCGGGTGGGCGTCGGACGCGACACCCCCCGCGCCGGTCCGCGTCCCACCCGACTGCCGAGTGGGACGCGGACCTCATGCACAGGCCTGAAGCCCGGTACGCCCGGTACCGCCCCGACGTAGCCCAAGGCAGCACGACACGATCGCGGCACCGCACGGCACGACGCGGCTGTACCGGGCGGCCCGGCCCTCCCCCGCCGTTACGCGCCCCGCAGCCGGTACGCGTACGTGTACGTGCGTCCCGCGTGCAGCAGGTACTCCGCGAGGGGCGGGGCGCCCCAGGAGTCGTTGCCGCCGACGCCCGTCTGCCGGTGGTTGACACCCAGGATCGTCTCGTCGCGTCGCTTCAGCTCGTAGGGGTGCTTCGGCCCCTCCAGGTCGAACGGCGAGAAGTGCAGGACGCTCGTCTCCAGCATGGGTTCGCCCTCGTCCGGGTCGGCCCGCACCAGCAGTCCGGTGCCCGAGCGGTCCGTCACCGAGAGGCTGCGTACGTCGGTCATGTTGCCGGTCTGCTGGGGGCGGGCGTACGCCGCGACCTGATCGTCGACCGTAGAGCGGTAACGGCCCACGAACGCGCCGGAGCGCCGATCCCAGTAGTTCTCCTGCGGGCCGCGCCCGTACCAGTCGATCTGCTCGAAGCCCTCCGGCACCGTCAGCAGGGCACCCACCAGAGGCAGATCGGGGAGCCCGTCCGCCGCTTCCAGGGTGTGCCGGATCCGGATCTCGCCGTCGCCGCGCACGGTGAACACCGTGGTCCAGGTGGAGGCGGCCGGGGCGGTGGGCAGGGTGCAGTCCACCTCGACGGTGACCACTCCGGGCGACGGCTGACCGGTCCTGACGGAGGTGACCTCACGGTCGGCCCCGGCGTCCCGCCAGGTCCGCAGGGCATTCTGGGCATCGCGGCCGGTGTCGTTGTCGGTGGGCCCGCGCCAGAAGTTCGGCACCGGACCACCGGCCAGCAGCAGCCGCCCCTTGACCCGGTACGACGCCAGCGTTCCGGTGGACTTGTCCAGGACCACTTCGACGTCGCGTCCGCTGATCTGCACCCGCGCGTCGGTCTCGTCGAGAGTGAGGGCGGGCAGGGTGTCCGGGGCCGGGTCGGCGGGGGCAGGGGTGTGCCAGTCGAGCGCGAGCTGTTCGGCGGCCACGGTGTGCCCGGCCTCCGCCCAACTGGTCTCCTTCTTCAGTACGAAGGACACGTTCAGCCAGTACTCGGCACCCGGCTCGGGCGTCTGCGGCTCACGGAACGGGATGCGCACGGTGCCTTCGTCGCCGGGCGCCACATCCGGCGATGCGAGCCTGCCGTGCTGCACGCTCCTGCCGTCACAGCTCACGTCCCAGCGCAGCTCGTACGCGTCCAGGCCGCTGAACAGGTGCTTGTTCCGTACGGTCACCGTCCCGCCCGCGAGGTCCGCGGCGGCGACCGCGACGGGCTGGTAGACCTTCTTGACCTCCAGCAGACCGGGGTGCGGCGTACGGTCCGCGGCGACCAGGCCGTCGCAGCTGAAGATCCCGTCGGTCGGATAGCCGTCCTTCCAGTCGCCGCCGTACGACAGGTAGGTGTGCTTCGGGTCGCCCGGAACCGGGAGCCGGATGGCCTGGTCCACCCAGTCCCACACGAACGCGCCGTGCAGGTTCGGGTAGCGGTCGAAGATGTCCCAGTACTCCTTGAGGTTGCCGCTGCTGTTGCCCATGGCGTGCGCGTACTCGCAGAGCATGAAGGGCGTGTCCTTGCCGGACTTTCCGTACGCCTCCACGTCCGCCGGCTTGGTGTACATCTCGCTGTGCAGGTCGGCGACCTCGTTCATGCCCTCGTAGTGCACGGGCCGGGAGGCGTCTCGGTCGTGCACCCAGTCGGCCATGGCCTGGAAGTTCGACCCGCCGCCGGCCTCGTTGCCCAGCGACCAGACGACGATGCTCGGGTGGTTCTTGTCGCGCTCGACCATCGACCGCAGCCGGTCGACACAGGCGTCGGTCCACTCGGGCAGGGAGGCCGGCACGGTGTCGCGGACGCCGTGGGTCTCCAGGTTGGTCTCGTCGACGACGTAGAGGCCGTACTCGTCGCACAGCTCGAGCCAGCGCGGGTTGTTCGGGTAGTGCGAGGTGCGTACGGCGTTGATGTTGTGCTGCTTCATCAGCCGGATGTCCTGGACCATCCGCGGCTCACGGACCGCCTGGCCGTGGTCGGGGTCGGACTCGTGACGGTTGGTTCCGCGGAACATCACGGACTTGCCGTTCACGGTGAACTTCCCGGGGCCGTACTCGACTTCACGGAACCCGGTACGGACCCGCTGGACGTCGACCGTCCGCCCGGAGCCGTCGGTGAGCGTGACGACCAGGGTGTACAGGTTCGGATCCTCGGCCGACCAGAGCGCGGGCGCCGAGACGTCCGCCTTCAACGTCACCTCGGCGTCCCCCGAGCCCTGCCGGTCCACGTCTGCGGTGAGGGGACGGCCGACCCGTCGCCCCCGGCCGTCGTACAGCACCGCCTCGATCCGGTGCCTGCCCGCGTCGGCGGAGCCCCGGTTGCGTACGGTCGCGGTGACCGTGAGGACCGCGTCGCGGTACGCGTCGTCCAGCGTGGTCCGTACGAACAGGTCCTGCACATGGACCGGCGCGATCGCGTACAGGTAGACGTCACGGAAGATCCCGGACAGATCGATCATGTCCTGGTCCTCCAGCCAACTACCGTCGGACCAGCGGTAGACCTCGACTGCCAGGGTGTTGTCGCCCGGCCGCACATGGTCGGTGATGTCGAACTCGGCGGGCGTGTAGCTGTCCTCGCTGTAGCCGACCCGCTTGCCGTTGACCCAGAGGAAGAACGCCGACTTCACGCCCTGGAAGGAGATCAGGGTGCGCCGGCCCGACCAGTCGCGCGGCACGGTGAAGGTCCGCCGGTAGGAGCCCACCGGGTTGAAGTCGTGCGGAACGGCCGGCGGCTCGGGGTCCTCGTAGCCGACCCACGGGTAGCGGATGTTGAGATAGATGGGCTCGGGGTAGCCCTCGATCTCCCAGTTCGACGGTACGGGGATGTTGTCCCAGCCGCCGTCGTCGTAGTCGGGCGCCTCGAAGCCGACCGGCCGGGCGTCCGGGTTCCTGGACCACTTGAAGCGCCAGGTCCCGTTCAGGGAACGGAAGTACGGCGACTTCTCGATGTTCCCGCGCAGCGCGTCGGAGCCGCTCGCGTACGGCACGAGCCGGGCCCGCGCCGCCTCCCTGCCGACCTGGAACACCCGCGGCTGCCCGTCCCACTCGGGGGCGGGTTCGTCCGCGGCGAAAGCCTGTCTCTGCGCGGCGAAGACGGCCCAGCCCGCGAGGGCTGCGCCGGTCGAAAGGACGGAACGGCGGCTCGGACGGTATGCGCTCATGAAGCGACTCCGAACGGAAGACAACAAGAACCATCACCATTAGACGGAATCACTCAACACGCAAGGCTCCGCGCGGGATCGCCCGCGCGTCACGGCCGAGGTCACCCCTCGCACCAGGGGCTGACCACGGAAAAGCGCGGCGCGGAACCGCCGAAGGTGGCCGGAAGTGTGCGCCGGCACGGCCGATGTTCCACGCAGGAGCGGCAGCACACGACCCGCTCCACCGCAGGACCGGCGACACCCGAAGCCCTCCACCGCAGGACCGGCAACACCCGAAGCCCTCCACCGCAGGACCGGCAACACCCGAACCGCTCCTCCGCATGGTCGGCGACACCCGAACCGCCCCACCTCCGAGCCCTGCCGCCGCCCCACCGTCCACAGGACCACCGCCGGGGTCACCGGGGCTGGGTGGCAGATGCTGGGCGGCAGATGCTGGGCGGCAGATGCTGGGCGGCAGATGTGCGGGCCACGTGTCCCGGGGCCCCGCCGCGGGCATGATCATCGGCATGAACGACGGCATGGGTGAAGGCGCGAGGGACAAGCCGGGGCGGATTCTGCACTGGAACTTCTTCATAGGCGGCCACCTGAGCGCCTCCGTACCCGTACGCCTGGTCGAACGCACGGCCGCAGGCCAGCTGGTGTGGATGGAGACCGGCACGCCGATGTGGCGGACCGCCCTCCCGCGCGGCGCCACCCATCTGCGGGACATCGCCCCGCACGAGCGCCCCGCCGAGGGCTACCCCCTGGTCGCCGACCGGTGGCCGATGGGCAGCGCCCTCTTCTACCAGCCGGCCGGCGCCGCGCACTCCGTCCTCTGGCTCTTCGGACGCAGACGGAACTTCCGCGGCTGGTACGTCAATCTGGAGCGGCGGGTCCACTACGGCGACGACATCGACATCACCGACCACGAACTCGACCTCAACGTGGCACCGGACCGCACCTGGCAGTGGAAGGACGAGCAGTCCTTCGCCGAGAAGACCGGCCACCCCGCCTACTGGACCGCCGAAGAAGCGGTCGCCATCCGGACCGAGGGCGACACGGTGGCACGGCTCGCCGAGGCCGGAACGTTTCCCTTCGACGGCTCCTGGTGCGATTTTCGGCCGCCGTCGAGCTGGACGACCCCGCCCCGCCCGCTGAACCCCCGCCGCTCGCTCCTGTGAACGATGCGCTCCCCACCTCGCCACATATGCCCTGATGGGTGCGGTTCGACCCCTCGATGCCGGTCCAGGCCAGGGTGGCGTGATGGCAATCATTGCCCGGCGTCACCCTCCGTGATACACAGAGTAACGATACGTAATTCGCTCACACACCGATTCGATCCGCAGGTCAGGGTGGTCAGACCGGTCAAATGTGCGAGATCCGGGTAAAGAGAGCCGTCAAGTCGTCGTACGAAGGCAGTTTCATCAGCGAAGATAGAGGGTGACTCGTGCCGTGCGGTACGGGCACTGAACTACCCAACAGGGGCGGTGACTTACATGATCCTGGCAGCTGAAAAGGGCGACATCACCACCATCATCGGCGGAATCGCCCCGAACTGGGGGCCGTTCGGGACCTTGGGCAACGAGGCCCGCGTAATGATCGAGGTGGTGATGGCGATCGCCATCCTGCTCTGCCTCGGCATCGCGATCTGGGGAGCGGCGAAGCAGCGGATCGGCGCGACGGCCCTGCGCGACACCTTCAGCGCGGAGCAGGGCAAGGGGCTCATCGTGGCCGGACTGACCGGTGTGTTCATCATCGGATCGCTCGGAACCCTGTTCACCATCGTCTACGGGATGGCCGTCTAACCGGCCGTCAGCCCGCCAGGGGCAGCTCCGGCCGCCCCACCCCCATCCGTCCGTCGTGCCCACCGGCTGAGGTTGCGTCTCCCTGATGTCGAGTCACCACACCGCGCCCGCGCGGAAACCAGCACGGCTACCGTCGTACTACGCGGTTCAGGCAACGGTTGAGGGGGCGTACGCGGCATGAGTCTCGGCGACGAGGACGGCTACGGCAACGACTCCGGGCGTTCGAACGACGGCTACAGCACCCTCGGCGGTACGCGCCAGACCCGCACCCGCCTCCCCGACGGCCAAGGCGGCGACGGCTACGGCCCCCGCCGCCCACCCCGCAAGTCCCGCTCGCTCTTCACGGTCGTCGGCGTGATCGTGCTGCTGCTGGGAGCGATCGCCTTCGCGAACATGGGCGGCGGCGACGGTGGCGGCGACGGTGCGTCGGGCAGCAACGGCAAGAAGGCCGGCGCGGCGCCGACGGCGGCCACGGGGACGAAGCCGGTGACGGGGAAGAACGGTTCGATTCCCTCGGGGTACGCGCATGACGAGCAGGGGGCGCAGAGCGCGGCGTCCAACTTCGCGGTGGCGCTCGGCTCGGCCGACATGTTCAACTCCGCCTCTCGTCAGGCCATCGTCCAAGCCACCCATGATCCGGCAATCGTCGACGGTCTCGTCTCCGACCTGGACAAGGCCTACTCCCCGGAGTTCCTCAAGAGCGTCGGCCTGAACGATGACGGCAGCACTCCCAACGGTCTGACCTTCGTCTCTCGGACGGTCCCCGTGGGCACGAAGGTTGTCGAGCACAGTGGTGACCGCGCCACTGTCGAGGTCTGGTGCACAGGTCTTGTCGGCATGGCCGGACAAGGGTCCACGAAGCCGGTGACCGAGACATGGGTCACGATCTCCGAGAAGCTCAAGTGGGTCGGAAAAGACTGGAAGATCGAGTCGTCGAGTCAGGCAGAGGGGCCCACCCCTGTCGGCGGCGACAACCGGGCATCGACGGCCGATGAGATCGCCGGCGCGGTAGAGGGATATGGAGGCTTCACTTATGCCCGATAACCGCCGGCGGGGCGGCCGCTCCCTGTCGATCCTCAGCATCCTTCCGGCCACCGTGATCCTGCTGGCTTCGCAAGCCGCAGCGGCGCCTTCTCCGTCGCCATCGCCATCGCCCAGTAAGAAGGGCAATGAGGCATGTGATCTCATCGTCGGGCTCGCCAAGGACTACTGCGAAGGCGACGCCTCCCCCACCTCCAAGGCCCCCAACAGCACCGACCCCGCCCTGGACCCCCTGACCTCCCTCGGCCGCGGTTGTGCCGACGCCGCCGCGTGGATCGTCGGCAAGCTCAGCGACGCCGTCAAGAGCACCGCGAACGTCGACTTCACGAACACCCGCTTCCTCCAGCAGTACGCGATCGTCTTCGCCGCCTCCACCGTGCTCACGCTCGTCCTGTGGCTGCTCGCCGTCGCCAAGCGGGCCATCCGCGGGGTGCCGCTCACCACCGCGATCTCCGAGGCCATCGGGTTCCTGTGGCTGACGGTCCTCGCCTCCGCGTTCACGCCCCTGATCCTGTACACGATCGTCTCCGCGACCGACGGCGTCACCGAGGTCATCGCCTCGTCGTCCGGCGGGCAGACCGACGTGTTCTTCGGGTCGTTCGCCGAGGCCCTCAAGAAGGACTCCGACATCGGCGGCGGACCGATCATGCTGATCGTCGTCTCGCTCGTGTCCATCCTCGCCGCAGGAATCCTCTGGCTGGAACTCGTGATCCGGGCCGCCCTGCTCTACGTGGGCGCCCTGCTCGGAACCGCCGTGTACGCCGGTCTCGTCGACAAGAACATGTGGGGACACGTACGACGCTGGGCGGGCATCATGATCGCGGTGATCATGGTGAAGCCGGTCATCGTCGTCGTGCTCGGACTGGCCGGCGCGCTCTCCTCGGACGACGGACCCGACGCCTTCTCCGCCGTGGTGTCCGGCCTGTCCATCATCCTGTTGGCGATCTTCGCCTCCGGCATGATCTACCGCTTCGTTCCCGGCTTCGGCGACGAGATCCAGGGCGCCCGCACCAACCGCAAGCAGGCCACCGACGGCTCCCAGGCCGCCGCGATGATCAGCTCGCCCGCCGCTCTCGTCTCCCAAGGCATCAAGACCCACAGCAGCCGCGGCGGCGGCCAGGACGGCGGCGGCAACAACAGCGGTGGCGGACGCCCCGCCAATCCGGTCAGCGGCGGTGTCGCCGCCCACAGCTCCCGCAACTCCGGGAGCGGGGTCGGCGGCGGATCTGTCCCCTCCGCCGCACCTCCGCCCCGCAGCGGATCGGGTCCCACCTCCGGTACCCCGCACAGCAGCCGCGGCACACGACGCGGATCAGGAAGTTCCGGTAACAACAGCACAGGAGGTGGCGGGCGTTGAGCACCCAGTCCCATCCGATCGCGCCCCGCCGTACGTATCTCATCGGCCGGGCCCGGCCCAACGCGATGGTCGGCAAGAACCGCGAGACCGGCGAGATCGCCCTGATCATCGGCGGGGCCTTCCTCGGCATGATGAGCGGCCTGCTCGTGCCCGTCCTGTCCATGCGGATCGTGCTGCTCACCGGCTTCCCGCTGCTCGCCCTGGCCATCGTCTACGTCCCGTACAAGCACCGGACCTTCTACAAGTGGTTCGAGATCAACCGCAGCTACAAACGCTCCCTGCGCCGCGGTGCGACCTACCAGTCCGGCGCCATGGAAGCGGGCATCAGCACCGACGGGCGCGAGGTCGAGATCGGGCCACCGCCCGGAATCGGCCGGATCAGCTGGCTGGCCGCACCCTTCGGGCCGGACGAGATCGCCGTACTCCTGCACGCCGACCGCCGCACCGTCACCGCCGCGATCGAGATCGAGGGCCCCGGCGTCGGTCTGCGCGACAGCGAGGACCAGGAAGCACTCGTCGACCGCTTCGGCACACTCCTCAAGCACGTCGCCAACGGCGACGGCTTCGTGACCCGCATCCAGATGCTGGCCCGCACCCTGCCTGCCGACCCCGACGCACACGCCAAGGACGTCGCCCAGCGCGGCGACAGGGCCGCCCCCGGCTGGCTCCAGGAGTCCTACGACCAGCTCCAGTCGATGGTCTCCACCTCCAGCGAGCAGCACCGCGCCTACCTCGTCGCCTGCATGGAGTTCGACCGCGAGCTCGCCGCCGAGGCCAACGCCATGGCCCGCGCGGCCCGCCCCCACGGCGGCCGCAAGCTCGACCGGGACGCCGGACTCGCGGTCGTCATGGCACGCGAGCTCACCGACATCTGCGCCCGCCTCGCCGAGGCCGACATCCGGGTGCGCCAGCCGCTCGGCCAGAGCCGCCTGGCCTCCCTCGTCCACTCGATGTACGACCCGGACCACCCCATCGACCACATCCAGGCCATGACGAAGCGCAACGCCTGGCCGGCCGAACTGGACGCGGTCGAGCCGACGTTCCTCCAGGCCAAGACCCGCGAGTCCTCCACCCGCGCCCCCTGGTGCCACTCCACGGCCTGGGTGAAGGAGTGGCCGATGACGCCCGTCGGCGTCAACTTCCTCGCCCCGCTCCTCGTCCACACACCCGATGTGATCCGTACGGTCGCGGTCTGCATGGACCTGGAGCCCACCGAGATCGCCATCGAGCGGATGCTCACCGAGAAGACCAACGACGAGGCCGAGGCCAGCCGCCAGGCCAAGATGAACCGCACCGTCGACCCCCGCGACATCGCCGCCCACGGCCGGCTCGACCAGCGGGGTGAAGATCTCGCGAGCGGCGCGGCCGGGGTGAACCTCGTGGGGTACATCACCGTGTCGTCGCGTTCGCCCGAGTCCCTCGCCCGTGACAAGCGGACGATCCGGGCCTCCGCCGGCAAGTCGTATCTGAAGCTGGAGTGGTGCGACCGCGAGCACCACCGCGCGTTCGTGAACACCCTGCCGTTCGCCACCGGCATCCGCCGCTAGCCGCACACGACCGAGAGAACCGAGAGAGACGAAAGGGAGGTCGGTCACGCCATGCGAGATCCGCTGTCCGCGTTGTCGGACGCCTTCACCGCCTTCCTCTTCGGGAAGGTGGAGACGACCCGGCTGCCCGTCCGCACCTCGACCGGACAGGCGCAGGCGGTCTACCTGCCCACCGCCGCCCCCGGCCTCGGCGACTCCGGCGTGATCATCGGCCGCGAGGTGTACTCCGGCAAGGGCTACATCTACGACCCCTTCCAGCTGTACGGGCAACAGCTCCCCGCCCCGCACTGGCTGGTGCTCGGCGAGTCCGGGAACGGCAAGTCCGCGCTGGAGAAGACGTACGTGCTGCGCCAGCTCCGCTTCCGGGACCGCCAGGTCGTCGTCCTGGACGCCCAGGGCGAGGACGGCGTCGGCGAATGGAACCTCATCGCCCAGGAACTGGGCCTGACCCCCATCCGCCTCGACCCCACCTCCGCGCTCAACGGCGGCATCCGGCTCAACCCGCTCGACCCCGCCATCACCACCACCGGACAGCTCGCGCTGCTCCGCACCATCATCGAAGTCGCCATGGGCCACGGCCTGGACGAGCGGTCCGGCTTCGCGCTCAAGGTCGCGCACGCCTTCGTGAACGAGACGACGACCGACCGCCAGCCCGTCCTGATGGACATCGTCGACCAGCTGCGCCACCCGGAGCCCGAGTCCGCCGCGGCGATGAACGTCGACATAGACGACGTACGGGCCTGGGGACTGGACGTCGCTCTCGTCCTGGACCGGCTCGTCGACGGCGACCTGCGCGGCATGTTCGACGGACCGACCTCCGCCGACATCGACCTGGACGCCCCACTGATCGTCTTCGACCTCTCGCACATCGACCGCAACTCGATCGCCATGCCGATCCTGATGGCGATCGTCGGCGTCTGGCTGGAACACACCTGGATCAGGCCCGACCGGAAGAAGCGCATCTTCCTGGTGGAAGAGGCCTGGCACATCATCAACTCCCCGTTCGTGGCGCAGCTCTTCCAGCGTCTGCTGAAGTTCGGACGCCGGCTCGGGCTGTCCTTCGTCGCCGTCGTCCACCACCTCAGCGACGTAGTGGACGGAGCCGCCGCCCGGGAAGCGGCGGCAATCCTCAAGATGGCCTCCACCCGCACGATCTACGCGCAGAAGGCCGACGAGGCGAGAGCCACCGGCCGGGTGCTCGGGCTGCCCCGATGGGCGGTCGAGATCATTCCCACGCTCACCCCGGGCATCGCCGTCTGGGACGTCAACGGCAACGTCCAGGTCGTCAAACACCTGATCACCGAGGCCGAACGCCCCCTCGTCTTCACCGACCGCGCCATGACCGAGTCCTCCGCGACCGACCTGCTCCCGGAGGACGTACGCGCCGCCGAGCTGGAGGCGGAGCAACGCGCGGCACGAATCGAGAACCAGCAGCGGCTCAACGAGTCGTCCGAGTCAACGGTGGCATGACATGGCAGGGCGCGGCACGGCACGGCGCGGTGGCAACGGGGAAGGCACCGGCGGCATCCCCGACGGGCTCCTGATCGGCCTCCTGGCCTTCCTGCTCGGGCTGACGCTGCTGGCGTGGACGGCCACCGGCCTGTCCGGACTCCTCGCGCACGGAGGCTGGCCGGACGGCGTCACCCTCGCGGAGACCCCGCTCGCCATGCGCCGCCTCGTGGAAGCCCCGCACGACCTGCCGGCCGCCTGGCCGACGACACCGGCGGGAGAGCTCTCCGGGTACGGACTGTTCTGGGGTCTGTTCATCGGCGAGCTGATGGTGCTGGTGGTACTGACGATCTTCGTGATGGGCGTGGTCGCCCGCTGGCGAGGGGTACGGACCCGCCAGCACGCCGAACGGCTGGAGCGGCTGGAGCGACCGGCCGAACCGGAACGGCAGGAGTACGTACACGAGGCCCCGTCCTCGTCCCCGTCCCCCGCACCAGGACCGGCACCGGCACGGGCACCGGCACCGGCACCCACCCCACCGGCGGCGGTCACACCGAGCCCCCCGCCCCCCTCGGTCCGCGCAGCCCCGCAGGAGCCCGCCACCGCTGTGGAGCAGGTAACCGAGCCGTTGTCCCCGATCACGGACTTCACCGGCGTCCAGGCCCCGGCCGTCCTCCCCTCCCCCCGTACCCCGCTCGTCGTCTACGGCACCGCCGCCTCCCGCAGGCCCACCGTCGTCCAGGCCATCCGTGAGGCCGAGGGGCCGGTGCTCGTCGTCACCTCCGACCCCAGTGTCTGGTCCGAGACCAAGGACGCCCGCGCCAAGCTCGGCCCCGTGCTCGTCTACGACCCCGGCCACCTCTGCGACACCCCGGCACGGCTCCACTGGTCGCCCACCGCGGGCTGCGAACAGCCCGACCTGGCGGCTGCCCGCTCCGCCGCCCTCCTCGCCCCGGTCCGGCCGCAGGCCCGTATCGACGCGGCGACGGCCGACACCGCCGAAACCCTCCTGCAGTGCTGGCTGCACGCCGCCGCAGTCGACGGCCGCCCCTTCCGCCAGGTCCACCGCTGGGCCCTGGGCGGCAGCGCCCACGAACCGGTTCGGCTGCTCCGCACCCACCCCAAGGCCGCGTCCGGACTCGCAGGACTGCTGGAGTCCGCGCTCACCGCCCACCCCGAAAGCCGTGAGATGGCACAGGAACTGACCGTTCGGGCCTTCGGTGCGCTGGCCTCGGTCCACATCCGTGACGCCTGCACCCCCAACCGGGCCGATGCGCTCGCGCTGGATTCTTTTGCGAACGAGGGGGGAACGCTTTATGTGGTTGGTGAACCCATCGAGAACCCCCGGTCCGGCCCCGGAGCGATGCCGCTGCTCACGGCGCTCGCCTCAGACGTGGTCGAGCACGGCCGCCGCATGGCCGCACGGTCATCCGGCGGTCGGCTCGACCCACCAATGACCCTTGTTCTGGACGACGTCGCAGCCGTGGCGCCGCTCCCCCGTCTGCCGGAACTACTGGCAGCCGGCCAGGAGCAGGGCCTGCCCACGGTCGCCCTGCTCCGCTCCCCCGAACAGGGCCGCGCCCGCTGGACGCAGCAGCTCCGCACACCGAGCACTCCCTGAGAGCAGTCCCTGAGAGCACTCGCCAAGACCACTCTCTGAGAGCACTCCCGACCGGTTCGGGCCGGGTTCGGCCTCGGGCTCGCTCGGCCCTTCGGTCCTTTACGGCCGCGGCACCGCGTACTCCACCTCGACTGCCGACGGATCGCCCGGCACCGGGGCGGTCTTCCCAGTGGGCGTGAACCCGATCCGGCGATAGAAAGCGGCCGCCCGAGGGTTGTTCTCGTGCACGTACAGCCGTACGCGCTCGATGCGCGGCTCGCCCAGCGACCACGCCCACTCGGTTGCGGCCCGGAACAGCGCCTCGGCCACGCCGCCCCCACGCGCCTCGGGCCGGACGAACACCCCGACCACATGGGCCTGGTTCACCGTGGCCGCCTCACCGAAGCGCACCTCGTCGTCCGGGCGCTCGACCAGTACCGTCACCGTGCCGGCCCAGCCCCCGGCGGGTGCCTCGGCGATGAACTGCCGGACCCGGCCGTCGCCGTCCTCCGACGCACCCGCCGCCCGCTCCCGGTAGAAGTCGTCGCTCCGTTCCAAGCCCTCCTCGTACGTCTCGAGGAACGCAACAGGCGCAACCGGATCCTGCAACGCGGCCAGCCTGATCTCCTTCGTCGACTGCCACTCATCGGCACGCACCGGGCGTATCACGTAGTCCATGCCCTGATCCTGACCTGCCGTCCACCCCCGCGCAAACACTTTCGCCCAGGAACGGCTCCGGCAGGAACGGCTCGGGAACGCAGAAAAGCCCCGTGCCACAAGGGCACGGGGCTTAACTATCAAAAGGAGTTCGGCGGCGTCCTACTCTCCCACAGGGTCCCCCCTGCAG
>NZ_JBHXUW010000028.1:0-101230 GCF_042672475.1 Streptomyces sp. NPDC127177 | reverse complement strand
CCGGAACGACTGCTTCCGGAGGCCCGGCCACGGGCCGCTCCCTCATGCCGAGGGTAGTTTCATCAGCGCCAGCGGGGTGGAGGTCGGCTGTTTCGAGCCGCCCGACGGCTCGACCGTGATGCCCATGCCCGTGGCGCCGCCCACCGGCCCGTCGAGCAGGCTCGCGTAGGTCGTCGACGCGGGTCCGGCCGCCTGCATCAGGCCTGCGGACCGCATCGTCCCGCCGTCGTCGAACCACAGCTGGTAGACCTTGCCGCCGGGCGCCTTCGCCAGCCCGGAGGCGAGGAACACGGCCCGGTCCCGGTCCCTGGAGACCACCACGGTGCCCTTCACGCCGTCGCTCAGTGTGGCCGAACTCGACCTGGCGTCGGGCGCCGAGATGACATCGGCCACCTGCTCGCTGCGCTGCTGGGTGGCGCGGGCGTCCTCGCGGGCGTCCTGCGCCTCCTGGTTCTGCCAGACGGCGACACCGCCGAGGCCCGCCGCGGCGGCCAGGCACGCGGCGAGCGCGAACTTGGGCCACCGCCCTGCCCTGCCCACGCCACCGCCCCCGCCGGAGCGCGCCCGTCGGCCGCTGGACGGCGACTCCTGGCGTACGGTCGCGACCTCCTGGAGCACCCTTGCGCGCAGTTCCCGCGAGGGCGCGGTGGAGACCGCGAGCCCGAGCCGGGTCGCCGTTTCCGACAGCTCCCGTACCTCCACGGAACAGGCCTCGCAGTCGCCCAGGTGGCGTTCGAACTCCCGGCGTTCGCTCTCCGGAAGCGCGTGCAGGGCATAGGCCCCGGTCAGTGTGTGAAGTCCTGCGTCGCTCATGCGCTCACCCCGAGGCAGTCGCGCAGCCGGATCAGTCCGTCGCGCAGTCGAGTCTTGATGGTTCCGAGCGGCACCGCGAGCAGTTCCGACACCTCGCGGTAGGTCAGTCCGCGGTAGTACGCCAGTGTGACGGACTCCCGTTGAAGTTCGGAGAGGGTCCGCATACAGCGGCGGACCTGCTCCTGCTCCAGCCGGCTCTCGACCTGTTCGGTGACGTCGTCGAAGGCCGGGGTGCGGTCGAGCAGCGCGGCCTTGTGCTCACGGGCCGTCGTCGCCTCCACCGAGCGGACCCGGTCCACGGCACGGTGGTGGGCCAGGGTCAGCACCCAGTTCATGGCGCTGCCGCGGGCGGACTGGAATCGCGGCGCGGTGCGCCACACCTCCACCAGCACCTCCTGCGCGACCTCCTCCGACTGGGCGGGATCACGCAGGACGCTTCTCACGAGTCCGAGGACCGGACCGCAGACCGCCTCGTACACCTGAGCGAAGGCTTCCTGATCGCCCCGGGCGACCATCCCCAGGAGCTCTTGCAGATCGGGCCCCGCCGAGGCCAATCCGCTGATGTGCACGGCTTCTTTCACGCGGACTTCCTCCCAGGACGCTCATCGGTCTCCAGGGGTGGTTCGGAGCCGAAGGCAACGCGGATTGGTCAGTGGGCGAAATCCTTCCATGCCTCGTCCGCGCGTCCGTACCTGTGCACCGTGGCCCCGCGGGACCGGCGGGACCTCGCCCGGGGCACGAACCCCGGACCGTCGATCGTCCGGGGCGGCGGGCCGTTCCGCGCCGGCCGCCCGCCCCGGACCGGCGGCCGGTGCTCAGTCGTCAAGCGGTGTTACGCGGCGCTCTCCTGCTCGCGCTCCACCTGCTCGTTCCACGCGCGCTTGACCGTGCGCCAGGCGTCGTCGTTCTGGCCGAGGCGCCAGTAGCCGGAGATCGACAGCTGGGGGAGCGGGACACCGCGGTCCAGCCGCAGGTGGCGGCGGATGTCCTTGACGAAGCCGGCCTCGCCGTGGACGAACGCCTGCACCTCGCCGGCCGGGAACTCCAGCTCCTGCACGGCGGCGGTGAGCGCCTCGCCGACCGGCCGCCCGCCGCGGTGCAGCCAGTGCACCCCCACGCCGTCCGGCGTCGCGATCTTCTGCTCCTCCGTGGCGTCCTCGACCTCGACGAAGGCGTGCACCACCGCGCCCTCGGGCATCTGCTCCATCGCCGCGGCGATGGCCGGCAACGCGCTCTCGTCGCCCACCAGCAGATGCCAGTCGGCCGAGGCGTCCGGGCCGTAACCGCCGCCCGGTCCCAGGAACGTCACCTGGTCGCCGGCCTGGGCGCGGGCCGCCCACGGCCCCGCCAGGCCCTCGTCACCGTGCACCACGAAGTCGATGGCCATCTCACGGGTGGCAGGGTCCCAGGACCGCACCGTGTACGTACGGGTGGTGGGCCACAGCTCGCGCGGGAACTCCTCGCGGATGCGGGCCATGTCGAAGGGGTGCGCGTAGTCGGCGCCCTCCGGGGCGAAGCACAGCTTGACGTAGTGGTCGGTGAAACCCGAGAGCGCGAAATCCGCGAGACCGTCACCGCCGAGCACCACCCGGATCATGTGCGGGGTGATCTGCTCGGTGCGCAGGACCTGCGCGCCCTGCGCCTTGGGTGCCTGTCGCGCCGGTCGTTCTGCCACGAGGTTCTCCCTGTATCGTCCAGACCCGGATCATCGGGCTTAGGGTTACCTAACTTAACACCTCAGCTCCGAAGTGTGGACAGCAGGCGCTGCAGGGCGCCGCCCAGCCCCCATTGACCCGCAAGTGCTTCGAGCGCGGCCGGGTCGCGCGGCTCGGCCGGCAGGGCGGGGTCGAAGGCGGGCAGCGGTACGTCGGCCGCGACCCGGACCACCGTCGGCGCGACGGCCACGTAGTCGCGGGCCTCGTCGAGCCGTTTGCGCTGCGAGGGCGTCAGCTTCGCGGCCGGGTCGTCCACCGCCGCCATGATTCCGGCCAGATCGCCGAAGGCGTCCAGCAGCTTCGCGGCGGTCTTCTCGCCGATGCCGGGCACGCCGGGCAGCCCGTCGCTCGGGTCGCCGCGGAGCAACGCAAGGTCGACGTATCCGGAGCCGTCCACCCCGTACTTCTCGCGCAGCCAGGCCTCATCCGTCAGCTGGAGGGAGCCGACGCCCTTCAGCGGGTAGAGCACCCGCACACCACGGGCGTCGTCCACCAGCTGGTAGAGGTCGCGGTCGCCGGTGACGATGTCGACCGGGCCGGCCGACAGCCCGGCCAGCGTGCCGATCACGTCGTCCGCCTCGTAGCCCGCGACGCCGACCCGGGCGATTCCCAGGGCGTCGAGTACGTCCTCGATGACCGGGACCTGCGGGGCCAGTGTGTCGGGGGTGTCCTCCTCGTCGGGCAGGCCGTCGGCGGTCTCCACCGCGACGCGGTGCGCCTTGTAGGAGGGGATCAGCTCGACCCGCCAGTGCGGCCGCCAGTCCGCGTCCATGCAGGCGACCAGATCGTCCGGCCGGTGGTCCTGCACGAGCCGGCCGATGAAGTCGAGCAGACCGCGTACGGCGTTGACCGGGGTCCCGTCCGGTGCGCGCACGGAGTCGGGGACCCCGAAGTAGGCGCGGTAGTAGAGGGAGGCGGTGTCGAGGAGCATCAGGCGTCGCGTCACACCCCCGATGATGCCGCACCCCACTGACAGTGGCGGCCGAGGGCGCGGTTCCCGAACCGGGGCCAGTTCTGTGTGACGTGGGTCACTCTTGTGTTTGACCTGTATAAGCGGGGGCAGGCGCGGCATCGGAGCGGACCACGTCGCATTTTCAACTAGTGGACGTGGCCTGCGGACCGAATCCGCGCGCTCCACGGTCTGCCGGAGGGGTGGCAGACCGTTTTCGGTTCAACGCGTGAGGTGTATGTGTCCAGGCTGCAAGCCGAACACCTGTACAAAGTCTTCGGCAGACGACCCGATCAAGCCGTGCGGAAACTCGAGAGCGGCTCGGACCGCGACGAGCTGCGCGCCGACGGAACGACAGCAGCGGTGATCGACGCATCGTTCACCGTGGAACCGGGCCAGATCTTCGTCGTGATGGGGCTGTCCGGCTCCGGCAAGTCCACCTTGCTGCGGATGCTCAACGGGCTGCTCGAGCCCACCGCGGGAAAGGTGCTGTTCGACGGCCAGGACCTGACCGCCCTGTCCCCCGCCGAACTCCGCCACACCCGGTCCACCAAGATCAGCATGGTGTTCCAGCACTTCGCGCTCTTCCCCCACCGGAGCGTGCTGGAGAACGCCGGCTACGGGCTGGAGGTGCAGGGCGTGCCGCGCGCGGAGCGCAACCGGCGCGCCACCGAGGCCCTGGAGATGACCGGCCTGGCGGGCTGGGAGAACTCCTGGCCCGACGAGCTGTCCGGCGGTATGCAGCAGCGTGTCGGCCTGGCCCGCGCGCTGGCCACCGACGCCGACCTGCTCCTGATGGACGAGTCCTTCAGTGCACTCGACCCGCTGATCCGCCGCGACATGCAGGACCAGCTCCTCGAGCTCCAGAAGCGGCTGAAGAAGACCATCGTCTTCATCACGCACGACCTCAACGAGGCCATGCGCCTCGGCGACCGGATAGCCGTGATGCGCGACGGTGAGATAGTCCAGCTCGGCACCGCCGAGGACATCCTCGTCACGCCGGCCAACGACTACGTCGCCTCCTTCACCCAGGATGTGGACCGCTCCCGGGTGCTGACCGCCGGCGCGATCATGGCCGAGCCGGAGACCGTCCTGGGCACCAAGACCGACGGCGGCAAGGAACTCCGTACCCCGCAGGACGTCCTGCGGGAGGCCCCGGCCACCGTCACCGAGTCCACCCCGATCATCGAGCTGTTCACGCCCTGCTCGCAGAGCGGTACCGCGGTCGCGGTGACCGACGACAAGGGCAAGCTCGTGGGCGTGGTGCCCCGGTCCAGGCTGCTGGCCGTACTCGGTGAGCCGATGACCCCCGCCGAGGCTCCTCAGGACGCCGCGGCCTCGCTGAAGAAGGTGGCCAGTGTTTAGGCTCCACCTCGGCGACTGGGTCGACTCCGCCGTCGACTGGCTCCAGACCCATCTCGCCTGGCTCTTCGACTTCATCAGCTCCATCGTCAGCAACATGTTCGACGGCATAGCCGCCGTGATCTCCGCACCCGCGCCCCTGCTCTTCGCGGGCATCGTGGCCGTGATCGCCTGGTGGCTGCGCGGTCTGCTCGCCGGTGTGCTCGCGTTCGTGGGCTTCGCCCTGATCGACTCGGTCGATCTGTGGGACGAGGCGATGGACACGCTCACCCTGGTGCTCGTCGCGACGATCGTGACGCTGGTGCTGGCCGTGCCGCTCGGTATCTGGGCGTCCCGCTCCCGGGCCGTCAGCGCGGTGACCCAGCCGGTCCTCGACTTCATGCAGACCATGCCCGCCATGGTCTATCTGATCCCCGGCGTCATCTTCTTCGGCGTCGGTGTGGTCCCGGGCGTCATCGCCACCATCATCTTCTCGCTGCCTCCGGGCGTCCGGATGACCGAGCTCGGCATCCGGCAGGTCGACGGTGAGCTCGTCGAGGCCGCGGAGGCCTTCGGCACCACCTCGCGCAACACCCTGCTGCGGGTGCAGCTGCCGCTCGCCCTGCCCACCATCATGGCGGGCATCAACCAGGTCATCATGCTGGGCCTGTCCATGGTGGTCATCGCCGGCATGGTCGGTGGCGGCGGCCTCGGTGGTGCCGTCTACCGCGCCATCGGCAACGTCGACGTCGGCCTCGGCTTCGAGGCCGGTATCTCCATCGTCGTCCTGGCGATGTACCTGGACCGGATGACCAGCGCCCTGGGCCGCGAGGTCTCCCCGCTGGCCCGCCGCGCGCTCGCCAAGGCGCAGGCGGCCACCGGCGGTCTGAAGCTGTGGAACTACCGTCCGCAGCCCGTGGTCGCCGTGGTCGGCATCGTCGTCCTGGCCCTCGTGGCCGGTGGCATGGGCGTGTTCGGCTCCTCGGATTCGGACAGCGACACCGCGGGCGCCGACCCGAAGAACATCGGTGACGGCAAGACGATCAGCATGGGCTACATCCCCTGGGACGAGGGCATCGCCTCCACCTTCCTCTGGAAGGAGCTGCTGGAGCAGCGCGGCTTCAAGGTCGACACCAAGCAGTACGAGGCCGGCGCGCTGTACACCGGTATGGCGGGCGGCCAGATCGACTTCGAGACCGACTCCTGGCTGCCGGTCACGCACGCCGCGTACTGGAAGAAGTACAAGGACCGCCTGGAGGACATGGGCTCCTGGTTCGGACCCACCTCCCTGGAGCTGGCCGTCCCCTCGTACGTGAAGGACGTCAAGACGCTCGACGACCTCAAGGGCAAGGGCTCGGAGTTCAAGGGCCGTGTCGTCGGCATCGAGCCGAGCGCCGGTGAGACGGGCCTGCTCAAGGACAAGATCCTGCCGGGCTACGGCCTGGACAAGGAGTACAAGGTCGTCGACGGCTCCACGCCGTCCATGCTGGCCGAGCTGAAGCGCGCGTACGCCAAGAAGGAGCCCATCGTGGTTCCGCTCTGGTCGCCGCACTGGGCGTACAACCAGTACGACCTGACCAAGCTCAAGGACACCAAGAACCTCTGGGGCAAGGGCGACGGCATCCACACGCTGACCCGCAAGGGCTTCTCGGACGAGAACCCCGAGGTCGGCAAGTGGCTGAAGAACTTCAAGATGACCGAGGACCAGCTCACCAGTCTTGAGGCGCAGATCCAGAAGAGCGGAGCCGGCAAGGAGCAGGACGCCGTCCGCACCTGGCTCAAGGCCAACCCCGGGTTCGCCGACAAGGCGGCCCCGGTGGCGAAGGCCACCACCTCCAAGGGTGCCAACGGCAAGGACGAGCGCGAGCGCGCCGTCGAGATGGCCTGGTTCCCGTGGGAGGAGGACATCGCCGCCACGTACCTGTGGAAGGCCGTCCTGGAGAACCGCGGTTACAAGATCAACCTCAAGCAGTTCGAGGTCGGTCCGATGTACACCGCGATGTCCCGTGGTCAGCTCGACGTGCAGTTCGACGGCTGGCTGCCGTACACCCAGAAGAACTACTGGGACAAGTACGGCTCAAAGCTGACGGACGTCGGCTCGTGGTACGGCCCCACCTCGATCGAGGTCGCGGTGCCCGACTACGTCAAGGGCGTGAAGACCCTGGCCGACCTCAAGGGCAAGAGTTCCCAGTTCAAGGGCCGCATCGTCGGCATCGAGCCGGGCACGGCCACGATGGAGAACCTCAAGAAGAACGTGCTGCCGAACTACGGCCTCGACAAGGAGTACAAGGTCGTCGACTCCTCGACGCCCGGCATGCTCGCCGAGCTGAAGCGCGCGTACGCCAAGAAGGAGCCCATCGCCGTACTCCTGTGGACCCCGCACTGGGCCTACAACGAGTACAAGATGACCAAGCTCCAGGACCCGAAGAAGGCCTTCGGTGACGGCGACCGGCTGCACACCATCGCCTCCAAGGACTTCCCGAAGAACTACCCGCAGCTGACCAAGTGGTTCAAGAACTTCAAGCTGAGCGAGGACCAGCTCGGCGGCCTGGAGAACGAGATCCAGAAGCTCGGTACGGGACACGAGGAAGAAGCCGTGAAGGCCTGGATGGACAAGAACCCGGGCATCGCGGACAAGATGGCACCGAAGCAGTAACGCCGTCGCGCCCCCACCAGGGGTGCGACACGGGAAGGGGTGGGCACCGCCGGTGGCGGTGCCCACCCCTTCCGGGCTGTCCGGAAGTCTCTTTTACCGGCTGTCCTCGGCCAACCGTGTGCGTAAGGTGCTGGCAGCCGGAAGGATGGGGAGTCGGGAGGGAGCCGGACATGGACGACAAGGAAACACTCCGCGTGGGCGCGGCGGTCCGCCGACAGCGCAGATCCCTGGGACTCACGCTGGCGGCGGTCGCGACGCGCAGCGGCCTTTCCGTACCGTTCCTCAGCCAGATCGAGAACGAACGCGCCAGACCCAGCCCCCGGTCCCTGGACCGGGTCGCCGAGGCGCTGGAGACCACCACCGCACGTCTGCGGGCCGCCGCCGACTCGGCGCGCGCGGTGGACGTCGTGCGCGGCGGGCAGGAGGACGGGGACGGGGTACGGCGGGTGGTGCGCGGACGCCACCAGCTCAGCGCCCTCGAATTCACCGGGGAGCTCGATCTGCGGCGCGAGTTCCAGCACCGCAACGACGAGGTGATGTACGTTGCCGAAGGCGCCGCCGAGGTGGAGGCCGAGGGACAGGCGTACCGGCTGGAGCGCGGGGACACCCTGTTCCTCTCGGGCGGGGTGCGCCACCGCTGGCGGGCCACGGTCCCCGGGACCCGGCTGCTGTTCGTCGCCGTGGCCGAGCACGTCGACGCGACGTTCGACCCGCGCCGCTGAGCCGTCCGGCCGCTCGCCGCCCCGCCGTCAGGAGGTAACAGCCGTGCGCGTCGTCTCGCTGGTGCCCTCGCTCACCGAGGCCGTCGCCGAGAGCGGTCCGGAGCTGCTCGTCGGCGTCACCGACTGGTGCACGCACCCGGCCGGTCTGGACGCCGCCCGCATCGGCGGCACCAAGAACCCCGATGTGCGGGCCGTCCTCGCCCTGCGCCCCGATCTGGTCGTGGCCAACGAGGAGGAGAACCGGGAGGCAGACCTCGCGGCGCTCCGGGACGCCGGGACCGAGGTGCTCGTCACCACCGTCCGCACTCTCGACGAGGCGTTCGCCGAGCTGGACCGGGTGCTGACCACCGGCTGCGGGCTGCCGAGGCCACGCTGGCTGGACGAGGCCGAGGCCGCCTGGGCGGCCCTCCCGCGGCCGGGCGCACCGCGCCGCGCGCTCGTCCCGGTCTGGCGCAGGCCGTGGATGGTCCTGGGCCGCGACACCTTCGCCGGAGACCTGCTGGCCAGGCTCGGCGTGACCAACGTCTACGCGAACCACGCGGAGCGCTACCCGCGCGTCCCGCTCGACGAGCTCAACGCCGCGGGCGCCGACCTGGTGGTGCTTCCCGACGAGCCCTACCGCTTCACCGCGGCCGACGGCCCCGAGGCCTTCCCCGCACTGCCCGCCGCACTCGTCGACGGGCGGTACCTCACGTGGTACGGGCCGTCACTGGTACGGGCCCCCGCGGCGCTGCGAGCAGCGCTCCGCTGACCAGCCCGCGCACCGTGCGGACACCGGCCACCGCCCAGGCCGTCACCAGCAGCAGGTAGAGGGCGACAGCCAGCCAGCCGAACGCCGTCAGGCCGGTGTGCCGGGCCAGTCCAGCGGCGCCCGTGACACATGTGCCGACGGGGAAGGTGAAGCCCCACCACGTCATGGAGAACGTCATCCCGCCCCGCAGCGCCCGCACCACCAAGGCACCGGACAGGGCCAGCCACATCAGCGCGAACCCCATCACCGGAACCCCGTACAGCACGGCGAACGCGCCGAGCGCGGACGCGTACGGGGCGCGGATCGCACCCGGCGCCACATCGGCCAGCGCGTTGACCGCGGTCGTGGACTGGCCCAGCGGGCCGAGCACCAGGAACAGTGTGGGCGTCAGCACCAGCGGCAGAGGACCCCGGTGGACCAGCCGGGCGAAGATCAGCGGCAGCATCACCAGCGTCGCCAGCAGGCTCAGTCCGAACATCGCGTAGCAGGCGAGCAGCAGCGCCTCCCGCCACTGGCCCGCCGGCAGCTCCGGCACCAGCAGCGGACCGAGAGCCGCGGAGACCATGGGGGCCACCACGGGCAGCAGCCACACCGGGGACGCCGTCCCCGGCTCCGGGCGGTGGCGCACCACCATCAGGTACGGGATCGCGACCGCGGCGGCCAGCCCGGTCAGGGTCCCCGCGGTGTACAGCACCACGTCCAGGACGAGGGCCGCCCGATGCCCGATCACGTCCCTGCCCACCACCATCCCGGAACCGCCGACGGCCAGCAGCGCCATCGACAGACAGCCGTAGAACGGGGCGACAGCGGGGTCGAGCAGATGGGAGCGGGCCTGGTCCCGGTGCGCGGTCCAGTGCCCTGCACGGGCCGTGAGGACGGCGGCGAGCATCAGCGCGGCCAGTACCCACACCAGCGCGCAGGCCGTCCGCAGACCGGGGACATGCACCGGCAGGGCGGCGCCCGCACTCGCGACGATCGCGGTACCCATGACGGTCGCGTACCAGTTGGGGCCGAAGTACCGCAGCGCGGGGCGCCGGAGGGTGCCGGAGAACGGGAGGACGGCGCGGGTCTGCGGAAAGGTGGCCATGCCATGATTCTCGGATCGGCGGCCCCGCCCCACCAGGGAGTCCTTTCCTATGAGGTCATAAGGTGGGCTTATGACCAGCGATGTGCCTGCCCTGCTGTCCCACCGAGTGCCCGATCTGGGGGCACTGGAGCTGCTGATCGCCGTCGCCCGGCACGGCAGCCTCGGCCGGGCGGCACGCGATGTCGGCATCTCCCAGCCCGCCGCCAGCAGCCGCATCCGTTCGATGGAACGCCAGCTCGGCCTCGCCCTGCTCGACCGCTCGCCCCGCGGGTCCCGGCTCACCGACGCGGGCGCCCTCGTCACCGACTGGGCACGCCGGGTCGTGGAGGCCGCCGAGGCGTTCGACGCGGGCGCCCAGGCACTGCGGGACCGGCGCGACTCCCGGCTGCGGGTCGCCGCCTCCATGACCATCGCCGAGTACCTGCTCCCCGGCTGGCTGATCGCCCTGCGGGGGGAACGGCCGGACACCGCCGTCTCGCTGCTCGCCGGCAACTCGGCGGCCGTCGCCCAGCGGCTGCTGACCGGCGAGGCGGACCTGGGATTCGTCGAGGGACTCTCGGTGCCCGAAGGTCTCGACGGCACCGTCATCGCCCATGACCGGCTGGTCGTCGTGGTCGCCCCCTCCCACGCCTGGGCCCGCCGCCGCACCCCGCTGACCCCCCGGGAACTCGCCGGGACCCCGCTGATCCTCCGAGAACACGGCTCAGGCACCCGCCAGGTGCTGGACGCCGCCCTCGCCGTCCACGGCGGACTGGCCCAGCCGCTCCTGGAACTCTCCTCGACCACCGCGGTGAAGGGAGCGGCCGAGAGCGGTGCGGGGCCGTGTGTGCTGAGCGAACTGGCCCTCGGCGAGGAGCTGTCGTCCCGGCGTCTGGTCAAGGTCCCGATCGCCGGGGTCCGGCTGCGGCGCCAGCTGCGCGCCGTCTGGCCGTCGGGCCACCGCCCCACCGGACCGGCCCGCGACCTTCTCTCCCTGACCCGGTCCGGCCCGTCCAGCGACTGAGGGCGGCGCGCCCGCACAAAAGCGCTGGCCCGTACGCCGCTCAGCCGGAAGTATGCGTGGATGACCGCCACCGCACCCCCGGCCGAGGGCCGCCGCCACCACTGGAGTGACCTCCCCGCCGAGGTGCGCGCCGCCGTCGAGGACATCCTCGGGGCGCCCGTCGTCGAAGCCCGGACCCAGAGCGGCGGGTTCTCGCCCGGGGTCGCCGCCCGGGTCCGGCTCGCCAACGGCGGCCGGGCCTTCGTCAAGGCCGTGCGCGCCGAGGTGAACGCCGACAGCCTCGGCCTGCACCGCGCCGAGATCCGCCACACCGCGGCCCTCCCGCCGCACGCCCCCGTCCCCCGGCTGCTCGGCTCGTACGACGACGGCACCTGCGTCGCCCTCGTGCTGGAGGACATCGAGGGACGGCAGCCACACGTCCCCTGGGACCCGGCCGAGCTGGACCGCGTCCTGGCGGCCGTCGGCCGGCTCAGCCTGCTCCTCACCCCGGCCCCGATCGACGCGCCGCCCGTCGCGAAGCGCGAGACCTCCATGTTCACCGGCTGGCGGACCCTGCACGCGGCAGGCGACACCACCGGCCTCACCCCCTGGGCGGCACACCGCGTCGGCGCACTCGCGGAGTTGGAGTCGGGCTGGGCGGAAGCCGCCACCGGCGACAGCCTCGTCCACGCCGACCTGCGCGCGGACAACATCCTGCTCACCGATGACCGGGTCGTCTTCGTCGACTGGCCCCACGCGATGCGCGCGGCGCCCTGGTTCGACCTGGTGGCGATGCTGCCCTGCGTCGCCGCCCAGGGCGGCCCCGACCCGGAGCGGCTCTTCACCGCCCACCCGCTCGGCCGGGACGCGGACCCCGTGGGCGTCACAGCCGTGCTCGCCGCCCTGACCGGCTACTTCGTGGCCCACTCGCTGCGCCCCGCCCCACCGGGCCTGCCCACGCTGCGGCCCTTCCAGGCGGCGCAGGGCGCGGCCGCCCTGGACTGGCTGAAGTGCCGGCTCGGTGAGTAGCCCGGCCGCCTACAGGGCCGGTGCGGTCAGCTGCCCGGCCGCCGCCACCAGTTCCCGCATCACCCGTACGTCGTCACCCATCTCCGGGTGCCACTGCACCCCGAGCACCCAGCCGGGGCCCGGGCGCTCGACCGCCTCCACCGTGCCGTCCGCCGCGTGCGCCGATGCCACCAGGCCCGAGCCGAGCCGGTCCACCGCCTGGTGGTGGTAGGTGGGCACGGCGCAGTCGCCGGGAACAACGGAGGCGTACCGGGTACCCGGCACCGGCGTCACCGTATGGGTGCCGAACGCGCCGGTCGCCCCGTCAGGGCCGGTGTGCCCGTCCAGATGCTGCGTCAGCGTGCCACCGAGGACCACGTTCAGCAGCTGCATCCCCCGGCAGATGCCGAGCAGCGGAGTCCCCGACTCCAGCGCCGCCGCGATCAGCGCCGCCTCCCAGCCGTCCCGCTCCGGTGCGGGCGGCCCGGTCCGCGGATCGGGATCGGCCCCGTACCGTGCCGGATCCACATCCGGCCCGCCCGCGACCACCACCGCGTCGAGCCGCGCCACCACCGACGCCGCGAGTTCCGGCGCGTCCGGCGGGAGCAGCGCGGCCACCCCGCCCGCTTCCCGGACCAGCCGGGCGTAACCGGCGGGCAGCAGTGTCGCGGGCAGGTCCCAGATGCCCCAGCGCGCCGAGTCCACCAGATACGTACTGATCCCGATCAGCGGACGGTTCATCGGATCTCCCTCTCGCACGGCACGCGGAACGCATCGACACCGTATCCAAATCCCTTGCGCTGCCCATAGATTTGGATCATCTGTCGGCCCCGCGAGGAGAGGATCCATCCGTGTCCGACCGAACAGCCCCGCTCGCCCTCGAGGATCTGCGCCTCCTCGTCGACAGCGGTGAGATCGATACCGTGGTCCTGGCCTTCCCCGACATGCAGGGCCGGCTCCAGGGCAAGCGCTTCGCCGCCGCCTTCTTCCTCGACGAGGTCGTGCCGCACGGCACCGAGGGCTGCAACTACCTGCTCGCCGTCGACACCGACATGAACACCGTCGACGGCTACGCCATGTCCTCCTGGGAACGCGGCTACGGCGACTTCGCCATGCACCCCGACCTCACCACCCTGCGCCGGGTGCCCTGGAACGACGGCACCGCGATGGTCACCGCCGACCTCGCCCGGACCGACGGCGCACCCGTCGTCGCGGCGCCCCGCCAGATCCTGCGCCGCCAGCTCGAACGGCTCGCCGGACACGGCTACACGGCCCACGCCGGCACCGAACTCGAATTCATCGTCTTCAAGGACACCTACGAACAGGCCTGGGACCGCGGCTACCGCGGCCTCACCCCGGCCAACCAGTACAACATCGACTACTCCGTCCTCGGCACCGGCCGCATCGAACCCCTGCTGCGCCGCATCCGCAACGAGATGGCGGGCGCCGGACTCACCGTCGAGTCCGCCAAGGGCGAGTGCAATCCGGGCCAGCACGAGATCGTGTTCCGCTACGACGAGGCCCTGGTCACCTGCGACCAGCACGCCGTCTACAAGACGGGTGCCAAGGAGATCGCCGCGCAGGAGGGCGTCTCGCTCACCTTCATGGCCAAGTTCAACGAGCGCGAGGGCAACTCCTGCCACATCCACCTCTCGCTCCGGTCCACCGACGACCCCGGACGCAGCGTCATGGCGGACGGGGACGGCGCCATGTCCCCGGTGATGCGGCACTTCCTCGCCGGGCAGCTCGCGGCCCTGCGGGACTTCTCGCTCCTCTACGCGCCGAACATCAACTCCTACAAGCGCTTCCAGCCCGGCTCCTTCGCCCCGACCGCCGTCGCCTGGGGCGACGACAACCGCACCTGCGCGCTCCGCGTCGTCGGCCACGGCCAGTCCCTGCGCTTCGAGAACCGCGTGCCGGGCGGTGACGTCAACCCGTACCTCGCCGTCGCCGGGCTCGTCGCGGCCGGCCTGTACGGCATCGAGCACGGCCTCGAACTCCCCGAGCCCTGCGCGGGAAACGCCTACACCGCCGCGTACGACCACGTCCCCACCACCCTGCGCGAGGCCGCCGGGCTCTGGGAACACAGCGAGATCGCCGAAGCGGCCTTCGGCCCCGAGGTCGTCGCGCACTACGCCAACATGGCACGCGTCGAAATCGAGGCCTTCGACGCGGCGGTCACCGACTGGGAGATCAAGCGCTCCTTCGAACGTCTGTGAGGACTTCCTTGACCCGTGAGCACCACGTACTGAACCCGGCGACGGAGGAGCTCGTCGCCACCGTCCCCGCCACCACCGCGGCCGAGGTGGACGCCGCCGTCACCCGCGCCGCGGCAGCCCAGCGGAGCTGGGCGGCGCTCGCACCCGCGGACCGGGCCCGGCTGCTGCGCCGCTTCGCCGCCGCCGTGGACGGCCGGACCGAGGAACTGGCCCGGCTGGAGGTCCGCGAGGCGGGCCACACCATCGGCAACGCCCGCTGGGAGGCCGGCAACGTCCGCGATCTCCTCGACTACGCCGCCGGGGGAGTGGAGCGGCTGAACGGCCGTCAGATCCCCGTGCCCGGCGGCATCGACATCACCCTGCTCGAACCCCTCGGCGTCGTCGGTGTGATCGCGCCCTGGAACTTCCCCATGCCGATCGCCGCCTGGGGCCTCGCCCCCGCCCTCGCGGCGGGTAACGCCGTCCTGCTCAAGCCCGCCGAGACCACCCCGCTGACCGCGCTGCGGCTCGCCGGACTCGCCCTGGAGGCAGGCCTTCCCGAACACCTCTTCCAGGTGCTCCCGGGCGCGGGCGACGAGGCGGGCGACGCCCTGGTCGAGCACCCGGGCGTCGCCAAGATCGTCTTCACCGGCTCCACCCGGGTCGGCAAGCGGATCATGGCCAAGTGCGCCGAGCACGTGAAGCGGATCACCCTCGAACTCGGCGGCAAGAGCCCCAACATCGTCTTCGCCGACGCCGACATCGAGGCCGCCGCAGCCGCCGCACCCTTGTCCTTCCTCGACAACGCCGGCCAGGACTGCTGCGCCCGTACCCGGATCCTCGTCCAGCGATCCGCCTACGACCGCTTCCTGGAACTGCTCGCCCCGGCCGTCGCCGGCGTCGTCGTGGGCGATCCGTCCGACGAGAAGACACAGATGGGCCCGCTCATCTCGCGCACCCAGCTGGACCGGGTGCGTGGTTACGTCCCCGAGGGCGCGACCGCGATCCGGGGCAGCGCACCCGGGGGCGCCGGCTTCTGGTTCCCGCCGACCGTCCTCACCGACGCGGCCCCGGACTCGCCCGTCGCCACGGAGGAGGTGTTCGGGCCGGTCGCGGTGGTGCTGCCCTTCGAGGACGAGGCGGACGCCGTCCGGCTCGCCAACGCCACACCGTACGGACTCGCGGGCTCCCTCTGGACACGTGACGTGGGGCGCGCGCTGCGGGTCTCGCAGGCCGTCCGGGCGGGGAACATCTCCGTCAACTCCCACTCCGCGGTCCGCTACTGGACCCCGTTCGGCGGCTTCAAACAGTCCGGCCTGGGCCGGGAACTCGGCCCGGACGCGCTGGCCGCCTTCACCGAAACCAAGAACGTCTTCCTCAGTACGGAGGCCTGAACCGGTATGACCACGGACAACGAGAACATCTGCCGCCGCCTCGTCGGCCGCACCGCCGTCATCACCGGTGCCGGCAGCGGCATCGGTCTCGCCACCGCGCACCGGCTCGCCTCCGAGGGCGCGCACGTGGTCTGCGGCGACATCGACGAGACCGCGGGCAAGGCGGCCGCCGAATCGGTCGGCGGCATCTTCGTGCGGGTCGACGTCACCGATCCCGGACAGGTCGGGGCCCTGTTCGCGGCGGCGGACGACACCTACGGATCCGTCGACATCGCGTTCAACAACGCAGGCATCTCGCCGCCCGACGACGACTCCATCCTCACCACGGAGCTGGAGGCCTGGAAGCGTGTCCAGGACGTCAACCTGACCTCCGTCTACCTGTGCTGCAAGGCGGCCCTGCCCTACATGCGGCGCCAGGGCCGGGGCTCCATCATCAACACCGCCTCCTTCGTCGCCAGGATGGGCGCGGCCACCTCCCAGATCTCCTACACCGCGTCCAAGGGCGGGGTGCTCGCCATGACCCGCGAACTGGGCGTCCAGTTCGCCCGTGAGGGGATCCGGGTCAACGCGCTGTGCCCGGGGCCGGTCAACACCCCGCTGCTCCAGGAACTGTTCGCCAAGGACCCGGAGCGTGCCGCCCGCAGGCTGGTGCACATCCCGCTCGGCCGGTTCGCCGAGGCGACCGAGATCGCGGCCGCCGTCGCGTTCCTGGCGAGCGACGACTCCTCCTTCGTCAACGCCACCGACTTCCTCGTCGACGGCGGTATCTCCGGCGCCTACGTCACGCCCCTGTAGGAGGCCGGGCGGGGCCGGAACCTAAAGTGGGGCGATGAGCAACGCGACACCGCCCGGCTGGTATCCGGACTCGGCCGCGCCGGGCAACGAGCGGTGGTGGGACGGTTCGGCATGGACCGCCCACACCCGCCCCGATGCCTCCGCACCGCACCGATCCGGTCCCGCCCTGCCTGAGCGTCCCGCCTCCCCCGGCCGGGGGAGCGGTGGCGGAAGCGGCAGGGCCATCGCTCTCGTGGTGGCCGGTGCGCTGGTCGTCGGCGCGGCCGTGACCGCGGCCGTACTGCTCGGCCGGGACGACGAGGCGTCTCCTCCGGCGGCCGGTCCCAGCCGTTCGGCGGCGGCGCCCGCGGACACCGGCAGCGCCGACAGCCCGTCGACGGACGCCTCGCCGGCCGACGCCGACCCGACGGTGCTCGTGGACCAGCTCAACGGCATCACCCTGCCGATCCCCGACGGTTGGGAGCGGGTCGAGCGCCCCGTCGAGGAGGTACTCACGATGCGTACCGTCGACTCCGAGGCCTACTACTGCCCCGGCAGCTCCTCCGCGTTGTGCTACCACGGCACGGTGACCACGCGAACCGCGAACGCCGCCGACGCCACCACCCCCGAGGCCATCGCCAAGGAGGACATCGCCGCCGCGGCGGACCGCGCGTACGAGGAGGACGCCATCGGACGGTCCACCCACGGCGGCATCGTCTCCCACCGGCAGATCGCCGCCGGCCCGGTCAGCGTGGCCGGGCGCACCGGATACCAGGTGCGCTGGCGGGTCGCCACCGGCAAGGGGCCGGGCGGCTACGTGCAGTCGCTCGTCTTCCCCTCGGCCGTCGGCAGCGAGTCGACCGTCGTCGTCCGCTACGCCTTCGACGCCGGGTCCGACGGACCGCCGCTCTCCCTCATGGACACCCTGACCAAGAGAATCCGGCCGATCGGCGACAGCGAGACGAGCGGCGGCGTCGGCAGCTCGGTCGCGCCCTGACACCGGACGCGGCCCCTTTCCCGCTCGCTAAGGGCTGTCCCGTGATCCCCGGCGGGCGCCCGACGCCGGCTACGGCGCCTCGCCGCGTCGGAACGCCCGAATACATCCAGTCTGCGGACGTCCCTCCGCCTTGCGATGCACCGCATCCGACGCCAGCGCGCTGATCCACCAGGGATCACGGGGCAGCCCTCAGGGAGGCTCAGAGGAAGGTGAGGCCCTCGCCCCGGTACGTCGGCACGGTCGCCGTCACCCGGTCGCCCTCGATCAGCTGCAACTCGTCGAACCGCTCGCACAGTTCGCCCGCCTTCGCGTGTCGGAACCACACCTTGTCGCCGATCAGCAGATCGTCGGCCGGGGCGCCGAGCAGCGGCGTCTGCACCTCGCCCGGTCCCTCCTGCGGGTCGTAGCGCAGCCCCTCCGGCAGATACGGGACGGGCAGCCGGTCCGGACCGGCCGCACCGGACGCCGGGTAGCCGCCGCCGAGGACCGTCACCACGCCGACCCCGGGCCGGCGCACCACCGGCTGCGCGAACAGGGCGGCCGGACGGGCGGTGAACGAGGTGTAGTTGTCGAACAGCCGCGGTACGTAGAGCCCCGACCCGGCCGCGATCTCGGTCACCGCGTGCTCACCTGCGGTGTGCTGCACACTGCCGGTGCCGCCGCCGTTCACGAACTCCAGGTCCGGTGCCACGGCCCGTACCGCCCGCACCACCTCGGCCCGCCGGGTCACCAGCTCCTTGCGGGCCGTTGCCTGCATCAGCCGGATCGCCCGGGAGCGCAGCGGCCGCCCCGCGACCGAGTCGCCGACCCCGGCGATATGGCCCTCGTACGCCATCAGTCCCACCAGCCGGAAGCCGGGCCGGCGGGCCACGGACCGTGCCAGTTCGGCCAGTTGGGCGGGGGAGCGCAACGGAGAGCGCAGGGCCCCGATCCTGACCCTGCCGCCGAGCAGCCGCAGCGAGGTGTCCAGCTCCAGACAGATCCTGATCTCCTCGGCGCCCCCGGCGCGCGCCGTGTCGATCAGCTCCAGCTGTGCGTGGTCGTCCACCATCACCGTCACGGCGGCGGCCAGCTTCGGGTCGGCGGCCAGTTCCGCGAAGGCCGAACGGTCGGCCGAGGGGTAGGCCAGCAGCACGTCCTCGAATCCGGCCCGCGCCAGCCACAGCGACTCGGCGAGGGTGAACGACATGATTCCGGCGAACCCGGGCCGCGCGAGCACCCGCTCCAGCAGAGCGCGGCAGCGCACCGATTTGCTCGCCACCCGAATCGGTTTCCCGGCCGCGCGGCGTACCAGGTCGTCGGCGTTGGCGTCGAACGCCTCCAGATCGACGACGGCGATCGGGGCGTCCAGATGGGCGGTGGCCCGGTTGTAGCGGGTCCGGTCAGCGGCGCGGGCAGTCATGGCCGCAGCTTGCCAGACACCCGTACCGCTGGGTAGGGGGGATGATCTGCGCAGATCGGCCCAGGGCGCGGCCGCCCGCTCCCGCCGGGGGCGTCCCAGCCCGTAGAGTGACGGCACGCGGAGAGCAACCTGCCTGCGTGTGGCGGCGATCCGCGTGCGGTACGGAACGGACCAGGGGGGCGGATGAGTACCGAAGCGCAGCGCGCTCCTGTCCCGCCACGCCCAACCACCCCCGCTCCTGTCCCGCCACGTCCAACCACCCCACCGCACCGGCAGGCCCCCCTGCCCTCGGGCCCGGACGCTGCTCCTGCCGGCCCCGACCTCGCTCCCGCCGACCCGGCGGCTGCTCCTGCCGGCCCGGCACCCTCCCCGGCCGCACCCGCTTACGCCCGGGCCGCACCGACCGGCTCTCCCTCCGGCCCGGGAGCTGCTCCCGTTGGGCCGGCCGCGGTGCAACGTACTCCCGCCTCCGGCGAGCGGCCGATAGCGCAGCCCCCTGCGGGGAGCCCCACCGTGAGTGCGCCCGGGGCGGGGACACCCACCGAAAAGGCGTCCCGCGAGGCGTCCCGCGAGGCGTCCCGCGAGGCGTCCCGCCCGCAGGCAAGCCCTGCGGAGGCAACCCGAGCGGAGGTAACCCGAGCGGAAGCAATCCGCGCGGGGACACCCCGTGCGGAGGCCGTGCAGGAGGGGACACCCCGTGCGGAGGCACCCGGCACTGGAACGCCCCGTACGGAGGCTGTGCAGGAGGGGACACCCCGTGCAGAGGCACCCGGTACTGGAACGCCCCGTACCGTGACATCTCCCGCTGAGGCACCCCCGGCGCATCCACCCTCCGCCGAGACCACCGCCCGCCTGCGCCCCGTGCCACCGGCCCCCGTCCCACCGGCCCCGCCGCACGCGCCGGGTCCGCCCGCCGCCCCGGCGTTCCCGCCGCGCCCCGTCGCGCCGCCCGCGGCCACCCGGCGCCGCCCCGTCGGTGCCGTGGACCTCGGCGCACCGCCCCCCTGGCCCGGTGGTCCCATCGACCCGCGGCCACCGCTCCACCACCCGCCTGCCGAGTCGCCGGTCGAGACCACCACCCGGCTCCGCCCCGTGCGCACCCGGCACCCCTTCAGGACCGCGGCCGCCGCCGTCTGCGTGGTGCTCGGACTCGGGCTGATCGGCGGGGCGGCCACCGGCAGCTGGCTCATCAGTGACTCATCGGCCGATCCGGCGGCCCACAGCACCTACGCCGTGGGCCGCGCCGCGTGGCACAGCGTGCCCGTCGACACCCTCTTCCCGCGCACCCTGAAGGGGGAGGGCGCGGGGCCCGGCGGCTCCGACCGGGTCTGGACCAGGCTCGCCGTCGCACCGGACAGCGGCTGCGCGACCGCCCTCGACCCGCTGCTGCTCAAGACGCTCCGCCCGGCCGGCTGCGCACGCCTGCTGCGTGCCACGTACACGGACGCGACGTCGAGCAGCGTCACCACGGTCGGGCTGCTCTTCACCGAGGGCGACGCCGACGCCATGCGGGCGCTGAGTACCCGGTTCACCGATCAGCACCTCGACGGGCGCGGCGACCTGATGCCCCGGGCGTACGCCGTCAAGGACACCCCCGCCGCCGGCTTCGGCGACAAGCAGCGCGCCAGCTGGACCGTGCACGTCCTGAGCGAAGTGCCCGTCGTGGTGTTCGCGGTCTCCGGCTTCGCCGACGGGCGGGCGGTCACCAGGCCGCAGCCGGCCGCCGAGGCCATGGCCGCCAACGCCACGACCGCCGCCGCCCAGGCCGGGCTCGGCCACGAGGCCAAGGGGCTGGCCGACCGGGTCGAGCGCGGTATGCGCAGGACCATCACCGACCTCACCGAGAAGCCGGAGTGACCGGAGTGACCGGAGCGACGCGCCACGCCCGCCACCGCCGCGCCATCGGCGCGCTCTGCGCCGCCACCGCGTTCGCGCTGCTGCCCGCGTCGCCGGCCCGCGCGGACACCATTCGGGCCCAGCAGTGGGGCCTGGAGACGCTCCACACCGAGAAGGCCTGGCAGACCACCCGGGGCAAGGGGATCACCGTCGCCGTCGTCGACACCGGCGTCGACGGCAGCCTGCCCGACCTGGCGGGCCAGGTACTGCCCGGCAAGGACATGATCGGCTTCGGCGCCGGACGTGGTGACCGGTCGTGGGCCCGGCACGGCACCGCCATGGCGGGGATCATCGCCGGCCGGGGGCACGGGACCGGAAACGCCGACGGAGTGCTCGGCGTCGCACCGGAGGCCAAGATCCTCCCGGTCCGGGTCATCCTGGAGGCGAGCGACCCGTCCCGCGCCAAGGCCCGCAAGTCCCGGGGCACGGCCCTCGCCGACGGCATCCGCTGGGCGGCCGACCACGGCGCCGACGTCATCAACCTCTCCCTGGGCGACGACAGCGAGTCCGCGCACCCGGAGCCGGGCGAGGACGCCGCCGTCCAGTACGCGCTGAAGAAGGGCGCGGTCGTCGTCGCCTCGTCCGGCAACGGGGGCGAGAAGGGCGACCACATCTCGTACCCCGCCGCCTACCCCGGGGTGATCGCGGTCGCCGCTGTCGACCGGTACGGCACGCACGCCTCGTTCTCCACCCGCCGCTGGTACGCGGCCGTGAGCGCGCCCGGGGTCGACATCGTCGTGCCCGCCCCCGACCGTAAGTACTACGTGGAGTGGGGCACGTCGGCGGCATCCGCCTTCGTCTCCGGGGCCGCCGCACTGGTCCGTGCCGCGCACCCCGGCCTCCCGCCCGTACAGATCAAGAAGCTCCTCACGGACACCGCGCGCAACTCCCCGGCGGACGGCCGGGACGACGCCCGGGGCTACGGCATCGTCGACCCGGCCGCGGCCATCGAGGCGGGCGGGGCGCTCCGCCCCGACGGCCTGCGCTCGGACTCCACCGAGGCCGGCTACCGCAAGCAGTACTTCGGGCCCGGCCCCACCCCGCCCCGCGAGGAGGACGGCCCCGCGGGCTGGCTCGCCCCGGCGGCCGGCGGCCTCGGCGCGGTCCTGCTCGCGCTGGCCGTGGTCCTCTGGCGGGGCCGCAACGGCCGGACGGCGGGCCCCCGCCGCTGACGGGGCCGGCCATTGCCGCTGACCGGGCGGCGCCACGCCGTTGACGGGACAGACGGGACAGACGGGACCCCCGGCTCCTACCGGGCGGGGCACCGCTACGGCGCAGGCGGCCCCCGCCGAACCGGTGGGCCCCTTGTGCGGTACGAACACCGGACATCACCGGGGGCGGGAGCGCGGAGCGCCTCAGCCGGCGGCCTTCAGCACACGGACCGCGGCCTTCGCGGCCGATTCGACGAGCGTGATGCCCGACTCCTTGGCCTGACCATCCACGACGCTTCCGGCGGCCGAGCATGTTGGTCAGTCGTTGATCACCCGTTGAAAGATCCCGGAGAACTCGCCGTTCTCGATCAGGCCGGCGATCACGTCGGTCATGCTGCCGATGCCGGGATCCCTGACGATCAGGCTGTCCGAGACCCAGAAATACCGGCCCCCGAGGGCCTCGTCGGTCTCTGTCCACAGCTTCATCAGGCGCTCGACTTCCGCGACGGTGAACACGGTCGCGGTCCAACAGGATTCGTCCTGCGGGGTCACGAAGACATCGACGTTGCAGACTTTGTCCAAGTCCTCGCCGTCGCTGGGCAGGAACGACGCCTGGAAGTTCTCCATGCGGACCCGATACCAGGGCTCGTCTCATCCCCGCTCGATCGGCTCCGACGATGTGCTGGGGCTCATCGCGTGAGTGTCCCTGCTCAGGTCATCGATCTCAACCGAGATCCTCTGTCCCGTTGCCGCTGCCCGCGGCCGGAGCCGGGGACGTTCGTCCGTACGCAACTGGGGAGAAAAGTCCGTACGCCGACACGGGTCCACTCATTGCGACGCCGAACCCGGAGCGGGGGCGTTGGGTGCTGCCGGCGTCGACCCGACGGAAGCGAAGCCGCCGAGGCCCCCGTCTGCCCGAAACCCGTCATGCACGACCGTATCGGGTGGTGAAGCCGACGAGGGGATCGGTTACTCCTGCGCGTCTCGGACCACCAAGGCGATCTGGACGCGGTTCGTCACGTTCAGCTTGGTGTAAAGGCTGGTGGTGTGGGCCTTCACGGTGGAGACCTTGATGTGGTGGCGGGCGGCAACGGCCTGGTTGTCGAGGCCGTCGGCGATGGACCGGGCGATGACGAGTTCGCGTTCGGTGAGGGACGCGAGGCGGTGGCGCGCGGCTTGGCGGGTGGAGTCGCGGACGGCGGAGGAGCCCGGGCCGGTCGCAGTGGCGATCACGCGGGCAACGACGGTCGGGGACAGGGCCGGCTCGCCCTGTGCGACGGCGCGCACCGCTTCGAGGATGCGCGGGGGCGGTGTGTCCTTGACGACGAATCCGAGGGCTCCGGCGCGCAGCGCGCCGAGCACGAGTTCGTCGGATTCGAAGGTGGTGAGCATGAGGACGCGGGGTGGTGACGGACGGGCGAGGACGTCGCGGGTGGTGCTGACGCCGTCGCGGCCCGGCATGCGGATGTCCATCAGGACGACGTCGGGGCGGTGCTCGTCCACCGCGGCGAGCGCACGGTCGCCGTCGGCCGCCTCGGCGACGACGGTGAGGTCGGGTTCGGCCTCGATGACCAGGCGCAGTGCCATGCGGACCAGTTGGTCGTCGTCGACGATCAGGACTCCGACGGGGCCGGCGGGCTGCGCGTTGCCGTTCACTTCAGGCCCTCCCGCTGCTGGTCCCGCCAGGGTAGCCGTGCGGTGAGAAGGTGGCCGCCGTCGGATGTCGCGGCCTGCTGGAGGTCGCCGCCGGCGAGGGCGACGCGCTCGGTGAGCCCGAGGAGCCCGAAGCCGGATTCCGGCAGGCCGGCACGCCGGCCGGCCAGGGGCGGGGAGTTCCGGATCTCGATGGTCATGCCGTCGCCCGCAGCCCCCTGGACCGTGACGCGGACGACGGAGCCGGGTGCGTGCTTGGCGGCGTTGGTCAAGCCCTCCTGGACGACGCGGTAGCAGGTGCGGCCGACACCGTCGGGCGGGCTGCCCGACACCCTGGTGGCCAGCCTGACGTCGAGGCCGGCTGCCTGGGCCTCGGCCACCAGTTCCGGGACCCGGTGCAGGGCGGGCTGCTCGGGCTCCGGGCGGCCGGGGTCGGAGCGGAGCACCCCGAGGACGTCTCGCAGTTCCTCCAGCGCCTCGTGCGAGCCGGCCACGATGCCCCGGACGAGCATGCCGTTCTCCTCGGCGCCGAGGTCGCCGCGATGTTCCAGTACCCCGGCCTGGAGGGCGATCCGGGAGATCCGGTGCGCGACGACGTCGTGCATCTCGCGGGCGATGCGGGTGCGCTCCTGGGCGCGGGCCTGAGCCGCCCTGGCGCTCTGCTCGCGCTCGGCGCTCCTGGCTCGTTCCCGGAGCGAGCGCGTCTCGGCGCGGCGGGCGGCGACCGCCGTGCCGACGGCCACCGATATGCCTGCGCTCAGCGCGGTGAGCACGAGCGACAGCCAGGGCGACGGAGACCCGCCGCGCACCGGGTACAGCACCACGTTGACCTGGACGGCCGCGAGGTACGCCACCGTGACGCTCCCCGTCCACCAGGGACGGCGCAGTGCGGCGACCGAGGTCAGGGCGAGCAGGGCGGCACCGGAGGCCAGCACCGACACCGCCGACGCGGCGACCACCACCAGGGCGACCGCGAGGGGGAAGCGTCGCCGCCGGAGAAGCAGCGCCAGACAGCCGCACGCCACCAGCGGGTCCCCGACGGCGAACCAGTACCCGCCGTCAGGCACGTACCCGTTCGGCAGCTGCGTCGCGGTCGAGAACCAGAACAGGGCGCCCAGCGCCGCGGCCGCCAGGAGACGCCATGCGCTTCGGCGGCCCTGGCGGGGTGGTGGGTCTTCCGTGGTCGTCGCCATCCCCCCATGGTCCCGTAGGGCGCTCCGCGGGCAGCGGGCCCCGAGGAGGAGGGCCCCCTACCGAGGTCGTAGAGCATTCCCCCGACCGGAGTCGAGGGCCGGCCCGACCCCTGGGGCGATGTGTCCGGCACGACCGCGCGACCAGGATCGACGAGCGGCTTTCCGCCGCCCCGCCTCACAGAAGGACATCACATGCGCTTGGTACTCTCCTTCGCCGTCGCCCTGTCCACCGCCGCGGCCACGCTGACCGCCGCGGTCCCCGGCGCCCTGGCCACTCCGCCACCGGAAATGCTGCGGTGGAAACCGTGCGCGAAGGACCCGGCGGTCACGGCGAAGGCCGGTCCGTCCCCGAGCCTGCCGAAGCTGGAGTGCGCGACGCTGAAGGTCCCGCTGGACTACGGCGACCCCCGCGGCCGGCAGATCGAGGTCGCCGTCTCCCGGCTGGCGAGCAGGAAGCCGGCCCTGCGCCGGGGCGTCCTGCTGACCAACCCGGGCGGCCCCGGCGTCTCGGGACTCGCCTACCCGTCCATCCTCGCCGCCTCCGGGCTGCCGCAGGAGGTGCGGGACCGCTACGACATCATCGGCTTCGACCCGCGCGGCATCGGCCGCAGCACCCCGGTGAGCTGCGGACTGACTCAGGAACAGCAGGATCGGGGCAACCTGCCCGCCTACACGCACACCCCGGGTGACGTCGTCCGTGAAGCGCAGCGGGCCGAGCAGATTGCCCAGCGGTGCGCCCACTCCGCGTCCGCGCCCCTGCTCCCGCACATCGGCACCGCGAACACCGCCCGCGACATGGACCGGATCAGGGCGGCCCTCGGCGAGCGGCGGCTGTCGTACATCGGCACCTCCTACGGCACGCACCTGGGCGCCGTGTACGCGTCGATGTTCCCCGGGCGCGGTGACCGGATCGTCCTCGACAGCAGCCTGGGGCCGCGCGGGTACGACGTACGGGCCATGCGGCGCTTCGGTCCCGGGATGGAGGAGCGGTTCGAGGACTTCGCGAAGTACGCCGCCGCCCACCCCGCGTACGGGCTGGGCAGGACACCGCGGCAGGTCCGCGCCACGTACTTCGAGCTGGCTGGGCGGCTGGAGAAGGAGCCGGTCCAGGGGTACGACGGGATCGCCTTCCGCGCGCTGACCTTCGACCGCCTGTACGCCGACGCCAACATGCAGGCGCTGGCCGAGACTTGGCAGAAGTTCGACACCGGGACGCCCCTGCCGGAGCAGCCGCCGTACCCGGGCGTGGAGCAGATCATGTCCGCGCGGTTCGCGGTGATCTGCGGAGACACCGCGTGGCCGCGGACCGTCCGGGAGTACCAGCGCAACGTCGCCGTCGACCGCGAGCGCTACCCGCTGCTGGGCGGCTCCTCGGCCAACATCGGGCCGTGCGCCTACTGGCCGGGCGCGTGGGTGAGGAAGCCGGTGCGCGTCAGCGACCGCGGACCGTCGAACGTGCTCATGGTGCAGAACGAGCGCGACCCGGGAACGCCGCTCGCCGGAGCCCGGAAGATGCGGCAGGCGCTCGGCGGACGCGCCGTGATGGTCACCGCCGACCAAGGCGGCCACGGCGCCTACCTGTTCGGCGGCAACACCTGCGCCGACTCCGCCGTGACGACGTACCTGACCACCGGGAAGCGGCCCGCGCGGGATCTCGCCTGCGCAGCCGAGCCCGCCGAGTGACACGGAGACGGCCATGTTCGGGGAACGCAAGCGGCAGCGCGCGCTGCGGCGGGTCGAGCCCGGCGACGGGCGGGCCCTGAAGCCCTTCCGCTGGTGGCAACTCCCCTTCCGGGCGCTGCTGCACATCGAGTTGGGGGAAGCGGACGGCACGGTGGCGGAGTACTCCGTCGACGTCCGGCACAAGCAGAACCAGTCGGGTGGTGAGGTCAAGGCGGACCTGTACCGCGACGGCCTGCACCACGCCAGGTGCAGGCTGCCCGCCGCCTTCACCGTGCCGGGCGGTCATCTGGAGGTGGCGATGAGCGGCTTCGGTCTCAAGCGCTGCCACTACGTGGCCGCGGACGGGACCGAGCGCCAGCTCACCCCCGACCCCGCCTCGCCCGAAGGACGCCGGGCGCACCTCGACCAGACGCACCCCGCGCTGAGCCGGGCACTGGCCCGCCTCTCCGTGACCGTCCTGGCCGTGGCCCTGGCCCTCCTGATCGTCCAGACCGCGGGCACGCTCAGCCAAGTCGAGCCCGTCGCACGGCACCTGGGAACGTTCTCCTCACCGGTCCGGCTCTCCCGGTGGGCGAACGTCGCGCTGGCGGGGGTGAGCCTGGCCGCCGCGACCGAGCGGGCGCTGCGGCTGCGGCACAACCGGCTCCTCGACGGCGCCGCGGGGTAGGCGCCGACGGAGCCAGCCGCGCGTCCCCGCGGTCTCCATGTCAGAGGGTGGGGAAGTCGGTTCGGTGCCGGGCTGGTGGTCCACTGTTCACCGAGTGCGGTGAAGGCGCGTTCGGCGGCCTGCTGCCAGTCCCGCGGTGACCAGCGATCGTCAGTCTGGTCGTCCGCGGTGCGGATGGTGGAGCGGATCAGGGCGTGGAGGCGGAACGGCCACAGCCCGAACTGGTCCTGCTGGACGAAGGGGCGCTCGATCAGCCGCAGCGCGGGGGCTTCGTGTACCGGTGGATCACGGTGTTCTGGAAACACCTTCGCCCCGTCGGCGTCCCATTCGGAGAACTCGCCTGGGATCACGCCTGCGAGCAGGTCCCAGGCGGCACCGAGGAACAGATCGCGGATGGCGCCGCCGCCCTGCTGCGGCGGGCCAAGGACCCGGCGACCGGTGAGTTCAAGCGCGCGTTCAACGACGACGCGCTCACCGCCGTATACGACGTGGTGGAGTGCGAGGTCCCCGACGAACACCCGGTCCTCAAGGACAAGTTCGCCCGGCACCACATGCGCACCCCGGCAGAGAGGCTGATGGAGGAGCCCTACGACTGGTGCCGGCCGCTGACCGGCCCCGGCCAGTTCCGCGTCGAGATCCACCGCGGGCTCCTCGCTCCTCTGCGCCGCGACCGGTGCGGTCGCGGCCGGCGAGACGGACGATACGGAAGCCATGACGGCGGGCGCGTGACCGGCCGGCCGGTCAGATACGCGCCGCCGGCGGCCGAGCCGGCCAGCACGACCGCGGCCGTCACGGACACGGACAGGACGGAACGGCGGATTCTGTGGCGGGGCATGCTCCGGACGCTAGGAACCGCAGCTGAGAACCGGCTGAGCCCGACCTGTCGGCCGGGTGGGAATGCCCAGGCACTACGCTCCCCCTGTGGCGCAGAAGAACATTCCGGACTCCGGATACTCCGACGACGACGGCACGGCCGACCCCGCCCTGACCGCGGCCCTGGCCGCCTGGGCAGAGAACCGCAAGGCCGTCGGGCCGGTGCTCGAAGCGCTCCGGGGGGCCCGGCTGCTGGTCCCCGTGGTGGCCGTCCTCGGCGAGGTCGAGGAGGCGGACGAGCACGAGGGAGCGAGCCCCGGAGCGTCCGGCAAGCGCGGGCTGCGCCGGGAGAAGACGAGCGATATGGCCGTCCCCACCCTCCAGGCCGGTGACCGCCGGGCCCTGCCCGCCTTCACCTCCACCGCTTCGCTGGCCCGCTGGGACCCGCAGGCCCGCCCCGTAGCCGTACCCCTGCACCAGGCGTTGCAGGCCGCCGTGCACGAGAAGGCGGACACGGTGGTGCTCGACCTCGCCGGTCCTGTCGCCTTCGAGGTGACCGGTTCCGCCCTGCTGGCCCTCGCCGAGGGTCGTACCAGCGCCGATCCACTGGACGACCCCGCCGTCACCGCGGCGGTCCGGGACGCCGTCGCCGCCGAACCCGCGGTGCTCCGCGCCCACCTCGGCCCGGGCCGCGCGGACGGCACGCTCGCGCTGGTCCTGGCGGCGGACGCCGATCCCGCCGAGGCGGCCCGCCGGGTCGCGCGGTCGCTGGCCGCCGACGAGGTGCTGCGGGCCCGGCTGGTCCGGGGACTGGACCTTGCGCTGCTCCCGGCCGACGCGAACGCACCGGGTGACGCCCTGTTCACCCGCTGATCATCCCACCGGGCGAACGCGCGCAGACGTGTGCGTAGTCGGAGAACCGCGAAGGAAGTGGACGATCTTCGGTCGGGGCGAGGAGACCGCTCCCGTCTGATCGGTGCCCCACATGCAGTGAGCCCCCGCCGGAAGGGCGGGGGCTCACGGTTGTCCGGACGGGGAAAGGGGTGCGGCTCAGCCGAAGACCGGGCCGGTGTACTTCTCGCCGGGGCCCTGGCCGGGCTCGTCCGGTACGAGGGAGGCCTCGCGGAACGCCAGCTGCAGCGACTTCAGGCCGTCGCGCAGCGGAGCCGCGTGGAAGGAGCTGATCTCGGTGGTGCTCGCGTCCAGCAGGCCCGCCAGCGCGTGGACCAGCTTGCGGGCCTCGTCGAGGTCCTTGTGCGCGTCGCCGTCCTCGGTCAGTCCGAGTTTCACGGCGGCGGCGCTCATCAGGTTCACCGCGACCGTCACGATCACCTCGACCGCCGGCACCTCCGCGATGTCGCGGGCCATCTCGTCGAAGCCGGGGGATTCACTGGTGGGGGTCGCGTCGCTCATGCCCCATACGATAGGCCCACGCCCCGGTGCCGCCGTCCCCGGGAGCCGCCCCCCTGACCTCGGGCGTCACAGCCGGGGACGCAAGGTTCGCACCACCCCGGGGGAGCTGCTAACCTTGTGTAACGACCGGCTGGGCATCTATGTGCCCGGCCCACAAGTGGAGGCTCCGATCTCCCACCTGACCGTCCCCAGGACGGCGGGTCACCGGTCAGGTGGCGCCCATCGTTCCGTACGGACGATGGAGCCGCCCGATGCGCCCCGCGGTTGACCGCGGCGGTGTTCCGGTTTTCCAGGAGCCCCGCCTGTGTCCCGTCCGGGGCATTTTTCTTGCCCCTGTGCGGTTGGTCCGTCGAAACAGACGTTACGTGGCTGTCCGCCAGGCGGCCGCGTGGTGCTACCGAGGAGGATCCATCAGCGCCGAGCCCCGCATCAACGACCGGATTCGCGTACCCGAGGTGCGACTTGTCGGTCCCAGCGGCGAGCAGGTCGGGATTGTCCCGCTTGCCAAGGCCCTGGAACTTGCACAGGAGTACGACCTCGACCTGGTCGAGGTGGCGGCTACCGCCCGTCCGCCCGTGTGCAAGCTCATGGACTACGGGAAGTTCAAGTACGAGTCGGCCATGAAGGCCCGTGAGGCGCGCAAGAACCAGGCGCACACGGTCATCAAGGAGATGAAGCTCCGGCCGAAGATCGACCCGCACGACTATGACACCAAGAAGGGTCACGTCGTCCGGTTCCTCAAGCAGGGCGACAAGGTCAAGATCACGATCATGTTCCGTGGTCGTGAGCAGTCCCGCCCCGAGCTGGGCTTCCGACTGCTCCAGCGTCTCGCTTCGGACGTGGAGGAACTCGGCTTCATCGAGTCCAACCCGAAGCAGGACGGCCGGAACATGATCATGGTTCTGGGCCCGCACAAGAAGAAGACCGAAGCCATGGCCGAGGCCCGCGAGGCCCAGGCCGCCCGCAAGGCGGAGCGTCAGGGGTACACCCCGGACGCCGAGGCTGCGGACGAGGCTGCCGAGGCTCCCGCCGAAGCGTCCTCCGAGGCTCCGGCCGAGACACCTTCCGAGGCGTGACCTCCGGGGGCCGCCATCCAGGCGCCCCCGGGTCCCCCCGGAATCCCACCAAGATCTGACGCCCCTGCAGTCCGGTGCCCGCACCGAGAGGGGCGCCACTGACGAGGAGAGAACGGCGCGATGCCGAAGAACAAGACGCACAGCGGTGCCAGCAAGCGCTTCAAGATCACCGGCTCCGGCAAGGTGCTCCGAGAGAGGGCCGGCAAGCGCCACCTGCTCGAGCACAAGTCGTCCAAGAAGACCCGCTCGCTGACCGGCACGGTCGTCGTGGCTCCGGCCGACGCCAAGAAGATCAAGAAGCTTCTCGGCAAGTGAGGCCGTCGCCCCCGGTGACCCCGGGGGCGCGCCCTCGATCCGACCGGGACCAATTCGTTTCCGGGCCGTGTGAGTACGACCACGGCCCCGCTACAAGGAGTTAACAAGTGGCACGCGTCAAGCGGGCAGTCAACGCCCACAAGAAGCGCCGGGCAATTCTCGAGGCCGCCAGCGGTTACCGCGGTCAGCGCTCGCGCCTGTACCGCAAGGCCAAGGAGCAGGTCACCCACTCCCTGGTCTACAACTACAACGACCGCAAGAAGCGCAAGGGCGACTTCCGTCAGCTGTGGATCCAGCGCATCAACGCCGCTGCCCGCCAGAACGGCATGACGTACAACCGCCTCATCCAGGGTCTGAAGGCCGCCAACATCGAGGTGGACCGCAAGATCCTGGCCGAGCTCGCGGTCAACGACGCCAACGCGTTCGCCGCCCTCGTCGAGGTCGCCCAGAAGGCCCTCCCGAGCGACGTCAACGCCCCGAAGGCCGCCTGATTCAGGGCCGCACTTCCTGGTATTGAGCCGGACCCGCAGGCGCTCGCCGTCTGCGGGTCCGGTGCGTTGCACCCCGCACCGACCGGGGCCGGCCCGACCGTGATCCGCCGGGCAGACCCTTGCACCTTCGTACGCAGAGAGGCTCGCCGCCGACCATGGGCACCCCCGAACTGATCTCCCCGCGATCGCCACGGGTCGCCGCCGCCCGGCGGCTGGCCAGGCGCAACTTCCGCGGCAAGGAGCGCAGGTTCATCGCCGAGGGGCCGCAGGCCGTGCGTGAGGCGGCCGCCCACCGCGGCAGTGACGGCGGGGCGACCCTCGTCGAGCTGTTCGCGACCGTCGAGGCCGCCGAGCGGTACGAACCCATCATCGACGCCGCCCTCGACGCGGGCGCCCGGGTGCACCTCGCCGACAGCGAGGTGCTCGCCGACGTGTCGCAGACCGTCACCCCGCAGGGGCTGATCGGCGTCTGCCGCTTCCTGGACTCGCCGTTCGACTCGATCCTCGCCGAACGGCCCCGGCTCGTCGCCGTCCTGGCCAACGTCCGTGACCCCGGGAACGCCGGCACGGTGCTGCGCTGCGCCGACGCGGCGGGCGCCGACGCCGTCGTCCTCACCGATGCCTCCGTGGACCTGTACAACCCCAAGTCCGTGCGCGCGTCCGCCGGTTCGCTCTTCCACCTGCCGGTCGCCGTCGGTGTACCCGTCGAGCAGGCCGTGCGGGGACTGCGGGACACGGGCGTGCGGATCCTCGCGGCCGACGGCGCGGGCGAGGACGACCTCGACGACGAACTCGACGCCGGCACCATGGGCGGGCCCACCGCCTGGGTCTTCGGCAACGAGGCATGGGGCCTGCCGGAGGAGACCCGGGCCCTGGCCGACGCCGTCGTGCGGGTGCCCATCCACGGCAAGGCGGAGAGCCTCAACCTCGCCACCGCCGCCGCCGTCTGCCTGTACGCCTCCGCGCGCGCCCAGCGCCCGCACCGCACCGCCGGCTGACCCGCCGGGCCGGCCGCTCCCCGCCGGAAGGCCACGCAGGGTGTCGCACCGTCACCGGCGACTAGTAGGGTGACGAACTCGGGGGCCCACTGCACCGGTTCGAGAGGTGGGGTACGGGAAGATGGCTGTCGGCATGAGCGGACCGCAGGCGACACACGCGGCCGTCGTGCGCGCCGCCACGGTCCCGGACGGCGGGCCCGCCCCGGAGACCGGTCCCGGCGGCCAGGGGCTGGACCCCGACGACCTGCCCGACGGTCTCGTCATCGCGGACGGGACCGGCCGGGTCATCTGCTTCAACGCCGCCGCCGCACGGATCACCGCCGTGCCCGCGGCCGCCGCCCTCGGCCGCCCGCTGGAACAGGCGCTGCCGCTGGAGGACCTCAAGGGCCGCCGCTGGTGGGAGCTGACCGATCCCTACGGCGGTCTCGCCACCCGGGTCGGCCAGCCCGAGCGGAGTCTGCTGCTGCCCGGCGGCCGCGAGGTGCTCGTCTCGGCACGCTACGTACGCGAGAGCCCGACCGGGCCCGTCCGCCGGCTGGTGATCAGCCTGCGCGGCACCGAGGCCCGGCGCCGCAGCGAGCGCAGCGACGCCGAGCTGATCGCCACCGTCGCCCATGAGCTGCGCTCGCCGCTGACCTCCGTCAAGGGCTTCACGGCCACGCTGCTGGCCAAGTGGGAGCGGTTCACGGACGACCAGAAACGACTGATGCTGGAGACCGTCTACGCCGACGCCAACCGGGTCACCCGGCTGATCACGGAACTGCTCGACATCTCCCGGATCGACTCCGGACGGCTGGAGCTGCGCCGCCAGCCGGTCGACCTCTCGGCCGCCGTGGAACGCCACGTCCAGGCGCTCACGGCGAACGGCCAGGCGCCGGACCGTTTCCTCGTCCGCACCTGCCAGCCGCTGCCCGCCGTGTGGGCCGACCCGGACAAGATCGACCAGGTGCTCGGCAATCTGCTGGAAAACGCGGTGCGCCACGGCGAGGGAACCGTCACCATCGAGGTGGCACCCGCGCCGGCGAAGAGCGACGAGAAGGGAACGGCGGTCACCGTGAGCGACGAAGGCCCCGGCATCCCCGAGGAGTCGATGGGCCGCGTCTTCACCCGCTTCTGGCGGGGCAGCAAACGCGGTGGCACGGGCCTGGGCCTCTACATCGTCAAGGGCATCGTCGAGGCGCACGGCGGCTCGATCACGGTCGGCCGCGGGCCCGGAGGCGGCGCGGAGTTCCGATTTATCCTGCCCGTGAGCGCGCCGGCCTATCTGTTCTGAGCCGCCCACGGGCGCCCCACACATCCTGTGACCCTTAGACTCGACCATTGGCACCTTTGTGTCCTCCAGGCGTCGAGCGGGACCACGGAGGCCCGGGGGTATCCCCCGGTAAGCGCAGTACCAGCCAATCGGAAGTACGGGAAGAGATGTCGGCACCGAACAAGTCGTACGACCCAGTCGAGGTCGAGGCACTGAAACCGGAAGAGATCGAGCGCATCCGCGACGAGGCGTTCGCCGCCTTCGCCGCCGCGGACGACCTCGACGCGCTCGCCCAGGCGAAGACCGCGCACACCGGTGGTACCTCGCCCCTGTCGCTCGCCAACCGCGAGATCGGCGCGCTGCCGCCGCAGGCCAAGGCCGAGGCGGGCAAGCGTGTGGGCCAGGCCCGCGCCGCCGTGGGCAGGGCGCTCGCCGCCCGCCAGGCGGAGCTGGAGGCCGAGCGGGACGCCCGGGTCCTGGTCGAGGAGGCGGTGGACGTCACGCTGCCCTACGACCGCACTCCGGCCGGTGCCCGCCACCCGCTGACGACGATCATGGAGCGCGTCGCCGACGTCTTCGTGGCCATGGGCTACGAGGTCGCCGAGGGCCCCGAGGCCGAGGCCGAGTGGTTCAACTTCGACGCCCTGAACTTCGTGCCCGACCACCCGGCCCGGCAGATGCAGGACACCTTCTTCGTCGAGGGCGCCGACGGCGCGAAGAACGACGAGTCCGGTGTCGTCCTGCGCACGCACACCTCGCCGGTCCAGGCCCGCACCCTGCTCGACCGCGAGCCCCCCGTCTACGTCGTCTGCCCCGGCCGGGTCTACCGGACCGACGAGCTGGACGCGACGCACACCCCGGTCTTCCACCAGATCGAGCTGCTCGCCGTCGACGAGGGCCTCACCATGGCCGACCTCAAGGGCACCCTCGACCACATGGTCCAGGCGCTCTTCGGCCCGGACATGAAGACCCGGCTGCGGCCGAACTTCTTCCCGTTCACCGAGCCGTCCGCCGAGATGGACATGGTCTGCTATGTCTGCCGCGGCGAGTCCGTCGGCAACCCCGACCGGCCCTGCCGCACCTGCGGCAGCGAGGGCTGGATCGAGCTCGGCGGCTGCGGCATGGTCAACCCCAAGGTGCTCATCGCCTGCGGTGTCGACCCCGAGAAGTACAGCGGATTCGCGTTCGGCTTCGGTATCGAGCGCATGCTGATGTTCCGCCACAACGTAGAAGACATGCGAGACATGGTCGAAGGCGACGTCCGGTTCACCCGGCCCTTCGGGATGGAGATCTGATGCGCGTCCCGCTTTCCTGGCTGCGGGAGTACGTCGACCTGCCTGCCACCGAGACCGGCCGTGACGTACAGGCCAAGCTCGTCGCCGTCGGCCTGGAGGTCGAGACGGTCGAGCAGATCGGCGCCGGCCTCGTGGGCCCGCTGGTCGTCGGCAAGGTGCTCACCATCGAGGAACTGGAGGGCTTCAAGAAGCCCATCCGCTTCTGCACGGTGGACGTCGGCACGGCCAACGGCACCGGTGAGCCGCAGGAGATCGTCTGCGGCGCACGTAACTTCGCCGTCGGCGACAAGGTCGTCGTGGTCCTCCCGGGCGCGGTCCTGCCCGGCGACTTCGCGATCGCCGCGCGCAAGACGTACGGCAAGACCTCGCACGGAATGATCTGCTCCACCGACGAGCTCGGCATGGGCGACGACGGAACGCACGGCATCATCGTGCTCCCGCCGGAGCACGAGGTCGGCGCCGACGCGATCGAGCTGCTCCAGCTCGTCGACGAGGTCCTCGACATCGCCGTCACGCCCGACCGCGGCTACTGCCTGTCGATGCGCGGCGTCGCCCGTGAGACGGCCATCGCCTACGGTCTGCCGCTTCGCGACCCGGCCCTCCTGGACGTGCCCGCGCCCAACGCCTACGGCTACCCGGTCGAGGTTGCCGACCCGATCGGCTGTTCCCGCTTCACCGCGCGCACCGTGGTGGGCCTGCAGCCCGAGGCCCGCTCCCCGATCTGGCTGCAGCGCAGGCTCCAGAAGGCCGGGATGCGGCCGATCTCGCTCGCGGTCGACGTCACCAACTACGTGATGCTCGAACTCGGCCAGCCGCTGCACGCCTACGACCGCAGCCGCGTCGACGGTCCGATCGGGGTGCGCCGCGCCGAGCAGGGCGAGAAGCTCACCACTCTCGACGGCACGGTCCGCGTCCTGGACGCGGCCGACCTCGTCATCACCGACAACCGCGGGCCGATCGGCCTGGCCGGTGTCATGGGCGGTGCCAACACCGAGATCGCCGACTCCTCCGAGGACGCGCACACCACCGAGGTCGTCATCGAGGCCGCGCACTTCGACGCGATCTCGATCGCCCGCACCGCGCGCCGCCACAAGCTGTCATCCGAGGCGTCCAAGCGCTTCGAGCGGGGCGTCGACCCGGAGGCCGCCGCCGCTGCCGCGCAGCGCACCGTCGACCTGCTGGTGCTGCTCGCCGGCGGCACGGCCGAGGCGGGCGTCACCGAGGTGACGGCCCCGTCCGGTCCGCGCACCATCACGATGCCGGCCGACCACCCGGACAAGGTGGCCGGTGTGGCCTACGGCCGCGAGACCGTCGTGCGCCGCCTCCAGGAGGTCGGCTGCGACGTCTACGGACAGGACGAGTTGCTCGTCACGGCGCCGTCCTGGCGGCCCGACCTGGGCGAGCCGAACGACCTGGCCGAAGAGGTCATCCGGCTGGAGGGCTACGAGAACCTCCCCTCCACGCTCCCGACTCCGCCCTCCGGCCGCGGGCTCACCGACCGCCAGCGGCTGCACCGCCGTGTCGGCCGGGCACTCGCGGGCGCGGGCTACGTCGAGGCGCTCAACTACCCGTTCACCGGCGAGGCCGTCCTCGACCAGCTGGGCCTGGAGGCGGACGACGACCGCCGCCGCACCGTGCGGCTCGTCAACCCGCTCTCCGACGAGGAGCCGTCGCTGCGCACCACGCTGCTGCCGGGGCTCCTCGGCGCACTGCGGCGCAACGACGGCCGCGGCAGCCACGACCTGGCGCTCTTCGAGACCGGTCTCGTCTTCCTTCCCCGAGCTCTCGGCTCCGTTCGAGCGGGGGAGACCCCACTCAGCGGCCAGGAGACCAAGCCCGTCCGGCTGCCCGTCGACCGGCGCCCCTCGGAGGAGGAGATCGCCTCCCTCGACGCCGCGCTGCCGCGTCAGCCGCGCCGCGCCGCCGTCGTTCTCGCGGGCGCCCGCGAGCAGGCCGGCTGGTGGGGCAACGGCCGCCCGGCCGACTGGGCGGACTCCGTCGAGGCCGCCCGCACCATCGCCCGTGAGGCGGGCGTCGAACTCACCGTTCGCGCCGGTCAGTACGCGCCGTGGCACCCGGGCCGCTGCGCCGCGCTGTACGTCACGGTCGACGGCGAGGAGACGCTCGTCGGGCACGCGGGTGAGCTGCACCCGCGCGTCATCAAGGAGCTCCACCTGCCCGATCGCACCTGCGCCATGGAGATCGAGCTCGACCTCATGGAGCAGGCCGTCGACGGCGCCCTCCAGGCGCCGCGGATCTCCACCTTCCCGGTGGCGACGCAGGACGTCGCGCTGGTCGTCGCCCAGGACGTGCCCGCCGCCGAGGTGGAGCAGGCGCTCCGCGAGGGCGCGGGTGAACTCCTCGAATCGCTGCGGCTGTTCGACGTCTTCACGGGTGAGCAGATCGGCGGGGGCCACAAGTCCCTGGCGTACGCGCTGCGCTTCCGGGCCACGGACCGCACGCTGACCGTCGACGAGGCCACCGCCGCCCGCGACACCGCGGTGGCACTGGCCGCCGAGCGCACCGGCGCGGTGCTGCGCGGCGCGTGACGCCCGCGGCAGGTCCCGCGGAGTGAGGAGGGGCGTATCCGGCCACCGGATACGCCCCTCCTGTGTGCTCGCCCGAAGACGGAGGACCGCACCCGGGCCCCGGCCGGGCCCGGGGGAGCCCGGTACCCGGCCGACCCCGCAGCCACCCTCCGATCCGTGGGCAGTGGGTCGTGCGATCCGGCGCCGTCCGCGCTGCCGCGGAGCGTCGGGCAGGTCGGCAGAGCGGACGGCGCGGGTGCGGGTCGTCGTGCTGTACGAGGGGGAGCAGACGACCCGGCCGCCTCTTGCGAGGGACCCAGTCAAGCGATTCGCCGACCGGCGCGACAGAGTGCGCAGCGGGACGGTTCGGGCATTCCGTTCACACCCCGTGTGAATCGTGCTCCACTGGGGCGACACGTCCTGGCGTGCCGACCCACCGGAGGGGGCAATGGGGGCAATGGAGCCCAATACCTTGCTAGAGGCTCTGATCGACGAGGCGGGTGTCTCCCGGGCCGGGCTCGCCGCACACGTCAACCAGGCCGGCCGCGGCCGGGGACTGTGCCTGCGCTACGAACACACCGCCGTCGCCCGCTGGCTTAAGGGTCAGCGGCCGCGCGGCCAGGTGCCCGACCTGATCTGCGAAGTGCTCGGAAGCCGCCTGCGCAGGGCCGTCTCGCTCGACGACATCGGCATGGCGGGCCACGCCGGCCACGCCCCCGCACAGGGTGCGTCCCTCACCGGATTCGTCGAACGGGCCACCGCGCTCTGGCGCTCCGACGAACAGCAGCGCCCGCACGTCGTCGCCGCCCCGGCCGTCACCGGGACCACGGCGGTGATGCCCGTGTGGGAGTGGGAGAACCCGCCGGAGGACGCCGACGTGTCCCGTACCGGCCCGACCCGCGTCGGTACGGCCGACATAGCGACACTGCGCGCCGCCCGCGCCCACTACGAACTGATGTACCGCAAGGCGGGCGGCATCGCGACCCGTTCGCGCATCGTCGGCTTCCTCAACGCCGAGACCGCCCCGCTGCTGCGTGGCGGCTACAGCGACGCGATGGGGCGTCAGCTGCACCGTGCGACGGGCGGGCTGGTGGCGGTCGCGGGCATCTGCGCCTACGACTCCGACGCACACGGTCTCGCCCAGCGCTACTTCCACCAGGCACTGCGGCTGGCCAAGGCGAGCGGGGACCGGGGGCTCGGCGGCTATGTGATCGCCCTGCTGGTCAACCAGTCGCTGTTCCTGGCCGATTACCGGCAGTCCGTCGCCTTCGCCGAGGCGGCGCTGCGGGCCGCCGGGCGCGACATCACCCCCGCCCTGGCGGCCGATCTGCACGCGATGCAGGCCAAGGCGTACGCCCATCTCGGCGACGGCGGCAGCGCGTTGAGGTGCATCCGGCGCGCCGAGTCCGAGGCGGAGCGCATCCGGCCGGGCGGGGAGCCCGACGAAACGGGGTACGTCCAGCCGGGCCTGGTCAACGTCCAGGTGGCCGAGGCGCTGCTCCGCCTGGGGGATCTGTCGTCGGCCAGGGAGCACGCGGCGGCCGCCGTACGGACCCCCGCGCACGACAGGGGCCGGGTCCACCGGCTGGCCATGCTGACCACGATCGAACTGCGGCAGGGCGAGGCCGACCGGGCGGCCGTCACGGCCGCCGAGATGGCCGAACGCGCCAGAGGCATGGAGTCGCAGCGGCTGCGCGACCGGCTGCGGTCGGTGCGCGAGCATCTGGTCGCGAGCGGCAGCAGCGACGCGGAACGGGCCGCCGAAATCGTCGACGCATCGCTGCGCGTACCGCTATGAGCGCCGGTCTGCTGCGATATGGCCACCTACTAGTCAGAAGGTGGCAGAACTGTGCAGTGGACGAACCTGAACGAACAGACTGTGTATGAGAATCGATGGTTCCGGGTCAATCTGGCCGACGTCGTCCTCCCCGACGGCGACCACCTCGACCACTACGTCATCCGGCTCCGCGCCGTCGCAGCGGCCACCGTCGTCAACGAGGCGAACGAGGTCCTGCTGCTCTGGCGGCACCGGTTCATCACGGACAGCTGGGGCTGGGAAATCGCCGCGGGTGTCGTCGAGGACGGTGAGGGCCCGGCCGAGGCGGCCGCCCGGGAGATGGAGGAGGAGACCGGCTGGCGCCCCGGACCGCTGCGCCCGCTGCTGACGGTGGAACCGTCCAACGGGCTCATCGACGCCCGCCACCACTTCTACTGGGGCGAGGAGGCCGACTGGACCGGGCACCCCCGCGACGCCTTCGAGTCGTCCCGCCGGGAGTGGATACCGCTCAAGCTGGTGCCCGACATGATCGCCCGCGGCGAGGTGCCGGCCGCGGGCATGGCCGCCGGGCTCATGATGCTGCACCACTTACGGCTGGGCTGAGCATCCGGCGCGGACGCGCGCGACGGGTGCGGGGGACGGGAGTCCCGCGCACCCGCCGGGGCGCGTCGTGTCAGGCGTACGGGTAGAAGCCCGACCCCGTCTTCCGGCCGAGCCGGCCCGCGTCCACCATGCGCTGGAGCAGCGGGGGAGCGGCGTACAGCGGCTCCTTGTACTCCGCGTACATCGAGTCGGCGACCGAGGCCACGGTGTCCAGGCCGATCAGGTCGGCGAGCTTGAGCGGGCCCATCGGGTGGGCGCAGCCCATCTCCATGCCGTTGTCGATGTCCTCGCGGCTGGCGATGCCCGACTCGAACATCCGGATCGCGGAGAGCAGGTACGGGATCAGCAGGGCGTTGACGACGAAACCGGACCGGTCCTGGGCGCGGATCGGGTGCTTGCCGAGTATGTCCTGCACGACGGCCTCGGCGCGCTTGACCGTCTCGTCCGACGTGGTCAGCGCGGGGATCAGCTCGACGAGCTTCTGCACCGGGGCCGGGTTGAAGAAGTGGATGCCGATGACCCGGTCGGGGCGCGAGGTCGCCACGGCCAGCTTGACCAGCGGGATCGAGGAGGTGTTGGAGGCGAGGATCGCGTCCTGCCGGGTCACCACCTGGTCCAGCACCTGGAAGATCTCGGTCTTGACCTGCTCGTTCTCCACGACGGCCTCGATGACGAGATCGCGGTCCGCGAACTCGCCGAGGTCGGTGGTGAAGCTGAGGCGGCCGAGGGTCTCGTCGCGCTCCTCCTCGGTGATCTTGCCGCGTTCGGCGGCCTTCGAGAGGGAGTTGTAGAGCCGGGTGCGGCCGATCTCCAGCGCCTCGCCGGTGGTCTCGGCCACTGCGACATCGAGACCGCTGCGGGCACACACCTCCGCGATGCCTGCGCCCATCTGGCCGCACCCCACCACTCCGACGCGTGCGATGTCCGCCATAGAGTCCGTCACCTCGTGCCTTTCGCTGTACTCCGTGCGGCGGCTTCCGTTCGGTTCCGGGCTCCGCCTCGACCCCACGACGTTACTCCGCGCCTTCCCGGAGATCGCGGGCCGGGGCGGGCATGCTCAGCACTGCCCCGGGATTCCGGGGGTCCCGACGAGTACAGAGAGACGGCAGGTGCGGAGGAATGCGGCAAATCGCCAGAAGGAGCTTTGTGGCCGGTGCGGCCGGGACGGTGGCGGCGGTGGTGGCCTCGGGTGCCGTGGCCGCGGCGGACCCACCGGCCGACGCCCGCGCGGCCCGGCGCGGCGGACCCCGTGACGTGGTGCGGCGTGAACTCCGCGGCATGTGGGTGGCGACCATCGCGAACACGGACTGGCCATCGAAGCCGGGGCTGTCCGCCGCCGCGCAGCGGGCCGAGCTGATCGCGTACCTCGACGAGGCCGTCGACCGGCGGCTGAACGCGGTGATCCTCCAGGTCCGCCCGTCCGCCGACGCGCTGTGGCCCTCGCCGCACGAGCCGTGGGCCGAGTGCCTCACCGGTGTCCAGGGCAAGGACCCCGGCTGGGACCCGCTGGACGTCGCGGTGCGGGAGGCGCACGACCGCGGTCTGGAACTGCACGCCTGGTTCAACCCGTACCGGGTCGCCAACCACACCGACCGCTCCCGGCTGGCCGCCTCGCACCCCGCGCGGCTGCACCCCGACTGGGTCCTGCCGTACGGCGGGAAGCTCTACTACAACCCGGGCCTGCCCGAGGTCCGCGGTTTCGTCCAGGACGCGATGCTCGACGCGGTCCGCCGCTACGACATCGACGCCGTCCACTGGGACGACTACTTCTACCCGTATCCGGTGGCCGGGGAGTCCTTCGCGGACGGCGACGCGTACGCGAAGCACGGGGCGGGCTTCGCCGACAAGGCCTCCTGGCGGCGGGCCAACACCGACAAGCTGGTGCAGGAGACCGCCGAGCGGATCAAGGCGGTCAAGCCCGGTGTCCGGTTCGGTGTCAGCCCGTTCGGTGTGTGGCGCAACGCATCGACCGACCCGCTCGGTTCGCGGAGCGCGGCCGGGGTGCAGACCTACGACGATCTGTACGCCGACACCCGCGGCTGGATCAAGAAGGGCTGGATCGACTACATCTGCCCGCAGCTCTACTGGAACATCGGCTTCACCGCCGCCGACTACGCCGTGCTGCTGCCCTGGTGGAACGAGGTGGTGCGGGGCACGGGCGTCGACCTGTTCATCGGCGAGGCGCTCTACAAGTGCGGTGACCCGGCCCAGCCCGCAGCCTGGCAGGACCCGGCGGAACTCTCCCGGCACGTCGACCTGGCGGCCGGGTACGACCAGGTCCGCGGCCACGCCTACTTCTCCGGGAAGGTGGTGGTCGCGGACCGGATCGGGGCCATGGCGCGAGTGGTGGCGGACCACTACCGGACTCGGGTCCGTCCGCCCGGCTGACCTGTCTCAGGGGCCCGGGGCCCGGTGCAGGGCGGCGTCGTGCCGGACGACGCTGTCGGGGCCGGGTGCCAGGATGTGTTCATGTCCGTCGTCGAAGCGGACGCGGTACGGGGGAGTGCCCCCGTCCCCGAGCACCTCGACGATCTCTGCGACCCGGTCGTGCTGCCCCACGGTCCTGCCGTGCGTCACCAGCCGGTCGCCCGCGTGTGCCTCCATCGGGAGTGACCTCCTCACGGGTGGCGGTCCATGTCGACAAGTCTATGTCCGGACGGCGGTCGCGCCCGGTGGGGCGAGGCCGCCGCCCGGGACGGTCACCGGCCGCGTCCGGCGCGGCCCGTGCGCTGGGTGGCCGCGATGCAGACGAGTACCGCGACGGCCGCCACCGGTGCGGAGGGCGAGACCTCCTCGCCCAGCAGGAGGAGCGACCAGACCAGGGTCAGCAGCGGCTGCGCGAGCTGGAGCTGGCTGGCCCGCGCGACCCCGATCTCCGCCATACCGCGGTACCAGACGTAGAGCCCGAGGAAGGTCGAGCCCGCCGCCACCCAGACCAGGCCGATCAGTCCGTGCGCCGTCAGCCGCACCGGCTCGAACGGCAGAGCGACCGCGGCGCCGGCCACGGCGAGCGGCAGGCTGAGGATCAGCGCCCAGCCGATCACCTGCCAGCCGGGCATGACCCTCGCCAGCCTGCCGCCCTCGGTGTACCCGGCCGCGCACACCAGCAGGGCGGCGAACAGGTACAGATCCCCGGCGGAGAGGGCGCCACCGCTCTGCAGGACGGTGAAGACGATCACCACGGCCGCCCCGGTGAGCGCGGCGATCCAGAAGGTACGGGACGGACGCGATCCGGTGCGTACGGAGGCGAACACCGCCGTGGTCAGGGGCAGCAGCCCCACCACCACGGCCGCGTGCGAGGTCGTCGACGTCTGCAGCGCGAACGTGGTCAGCAGCGGGAAGCCCACCACCACGCCGCCCGCCACGACCGCGAGTCCGGTCCAGTGCCGGCGCTCCGGCACCCGCACCCGGGCCGCGATGAGCACACTGCCCGCGATCACGGCGGCGAGCAGGCTGCGCAACGCGACCAGGGACCAGGGGCCGAAGCTCTCCAGCCCCCACGCGGTGGAGGGGAAGGTCAGCGAGAAGGCGACCACTCCGAGTGCGGCGAGCAGGGTGCCGCCGCGGCCCGCCGTCCGGGGCGCGGAGCCGGCGTCGGCCCGGTCCGGTCCTGTCACGTCCGTCGCGCCGGTCATCGGCGGGCCGACCGCTATCGTGGTCCTGGGAGTAGCGCTATCCTCTGCTTTCATGCATGAGCGTAGCAGTGTGGCGGATCTGACCAGCTCCCTCCGGGCCGAGCTGAACCGCTACTCGCCCGGTGAGAAGCTGCCGTCCAGCCGCGCCCTCGTCGAACGCTTCCGGGCGAGCCCCGTGACCGTCTCGCGGGCCGTCGCGCAGCTCGCCGCCGAGGGGCTCGTCGTCACCCGCCCCGGCTCCGGCGCCTTCCGCGCACAGCCCCGCGCCGAGGCGCCGCTGCCCGGTGACACCTCCTGGCAGGAGGTCTCGCTCAACGGCGACGGCGGACCCGAGGTGGTCCCCCGCACGGTCGACGCCTCGGGCGTCCTGGCCACCCTGGCCGCCCCGGCCACCGGCGTCGTCGAGTTCAACGGCGGCTACCTCCACACCTCGCTGCAGCCCGAGCGGGCCCTCGCCGCCGCGCTCGCCAGGGCCGGCCGCCGCCCCGGTGCATGGGGCCGGCCGCCCACCGACGGGCTGACCGAACTGCGCGCCTGGTTCGCCCGCGAGATCGGCCCCGCGCTCACCGCCGCCGATGTGCTGATCACCGCCGGTGGCCAGAGCGCCCTGGCCACCGCGTTGCGGGCGCTCGCCCCGCCCGGCGCCCCGGTGCTCGTCGAATCACCCACCTACCCGGGCATGCTGGCGGTGGCGCGGGCCGCCGGGCTGCGGCCGGTGCCGGTCCCGGCCGACACCGACGGCGTCCGCCCGGAACTGCTCGACGCCGCCTTCCGGGCCACCGGCGCCCGGGTCTTCGTCTGCCAGCCGCTCTTCCAGAACCCGACCGGCGCGGTCCTCGCCCCTGCCCGGCGCCCGGAGATCATCCGGATCGCCCGGGAGGCCGGGGCATTCGTCGTCGAGGACGACTTCGCCCGCCGGCTCGTCCACGACGACGCCGGACCGCTGCCGCGACCGCTGGCCGCCGACGATCCCGACGGGGTCGTCGTCCACGTCTGCTCACTCACCAAGGTGACCTCGCCCAGTCTCCGGGTGGGCGCCCTCGCCGCCCGTGGCCCGGTGCTCGAACGGCTGCGCGCCATCCAGGTCGTCGACAGCTTCTTCGTCCCCCGGCCGCTCCAGGAGGCCGCGCTCGAATTCGTCGGCACACCCGCCTGGAGCCGCCATCTGCGCTCCCTGTCCGCCGAGTTGCGGGCCCGCCGCACCGCGATGGCGGCCGCGCTGCGCCGGGAGCTGCCCGCCCTCGCGCTCCCGCACATTCCGGCGGGCGGCGGCAGCCTCTGGGTGGGGCTGCCCTGCAACGGGGCCGGCACCGAGGAGTCCGCCATGGTCTCGGCGGCGCTGCGCGCGGGTGTCGCCGTCGCGCCGGGCCGCCCGTACTTCTGCGCCGAACCCCCGGCGCCCCACGTCCGGCTGAGCTACGCGGCCGTCGCCGGAGCGGCCGAGATCACCGAAGGGGTGCGGCGGCTGCGCACGGCCTGGGACGGTGCCCGGGGCGGGCCGGGAGACCAGGGCCCGTTTCGAAGTCCCCACCCGCCGGGGTCTCGGGACAGCCCTTAGTCTCCCGGCATGACCGAAACTCCCCAGCAGCGTTACGAGATATCGTCCGACCCCTCCCGACTGGACGCGGCGAGAATTCACAACTGGCTCTCCACCGACGCCTATTGGGCGCTCGGCCGGACCCGGGAGCGCCAGGATCTGGCCATCGCCGGCTCGCTCAACTTCGGCGCCTACGACCTGGCCTCGGGCGAACAGGCCGGGTACGCCCGGGTGGTGACCGACCACGTCACCTTCGGCTGGCTCTGCGATGTGTACGTCGACCCCGCAGCCCGCGGCCACGGACTCGGCGCCGGGCTGGTCACAGCGGCGCGCGACCGCCTCGCCGAGGCCGGTGTCCGCAGGCTGCTGCTCGCCACCGAGGACGCCCACGGCGTCTACGGGAAGGTCGGTTTCAAGCCGCTCGACAACCCGGCCAACTGGATGGCGCTCATCCTCGGCTGAGCCGCAAGCGCTTGCGTCGCGCTCTTGACCCGCGGAGCGATCGGCTCCACGATCACGCCCATGAGTGTTCGAGTCACACTCGTCGCCGCGGCGCGCGGCTCGTCCCTCCTCGGGGAGCGCTTCGACGACGACCGGCCGCTCGACGAGGCCGGCTGGCACGAGGTGCAGTTCGCCGCCCCGGCACTGGTGGCCCTGGGGGCGGCCGAGTTGCGCTACTGCTCACCGACGCCCCGCAGCCGCGCGACCGGGGACGCACTCGGCTTCGCCCCGCTGGTCCAGCCGGCTCTGCGCGACTGCGACATGGGGCGGTGGCGCGGCAGCACCTTCGCCGAGGTCACCGCACGAGAACCGGCGGCGGTGGACGCGTGGCTCGCGGACCCGAGGTCCGCCCCGCACGGCGGCGAACCGCTGCTCGCCTTCATCTCCCGGATAGGGGGCTGGCTGGACACCCGCCCCGCCTGCGACGGGTCGATCGTCGCCGTCGCCGAACCGGCCGTCGTCCGGGCCGCCCTCGTCTACGCGTTGCGGGCCCAGCCGTCGGCGTACTGGAACGTCGACGTCGGCCCCCTCTCCACCGTCACGCTCACCGGTCTGCCCCGCCGCTGGAGCCTTCGCCTCGAAACCGGAGCGCCGTAGGGATCGTGGCCCGCACGTCTTCCCGCCGGTCCGACCAGTCGGTACGTTGTCCTGGAATCGAGCCGGACCAGGCGTGTACCCGGCGAGGGAGGTCACCGTGCCGTCCATCCACGGCCACTGCGACGAGCGCTTCGCCGCGGTGCGCGACGCGTTCGAGGCGAATTTCCGTGAGCGCGGCGAACTGGGCGCGGCCGTCACCGTCCTGGTCGACGGGCGGCCGGTTGCCGATCTCTGGGGCGGCTGGGCGGACGGTGCCCGCACCCGCCTCTGGGAACAGGACACCCTGGTCAATGTCTGGTCCACCGGCAAGGGACCGACCGCGCTCTGCGCGCACATCCTCGCCGACCGGGGCCTGCTCGATCTGGATGCCCCGGTCGCCGCGTACTGGCCCGAGTTCGCGGCGGCGGGCAAGGAGGCCGTTCTCGTACGGCATCTGCTCTCCCACCGCGCGGGCCTCGCGGGACTCCGTGAACCGCACGGCCTGGCCGAGCTCTACGACTGGGAGCTGACCACCTCCCGGCTGGCGGCGACCGAACCGTGGTGGGAGCCCGGCACCGTGTCCGGCTATCACGCGCTCACCTACGGCTTCCTGGTCGGCGAGGTGGTCCGGCGGGTCAGCGGTCTGCTGCCGGGGGAGTTCCTCCGGCGGGAGGTGACCGGTCCGCTCGCCGTCGACTTCACCATCGGCCTCCCCGAGAAGGAGGCGGCGCGCGTCGCCGAACTCGTCGTCCCGAAGGCGGACCGGGCCCAGCAGGCGGCGCGCTTCGCGCGGATGGAGCCGGTCGCCGTCGCCTCGCTGCTCAATCCGCCGACCGGAGCGGCCGTCGCCAACACCCCGCAGTGGCGGGCGGCCGAGATCCCCGCGGCCAACGGCCACGGCACGGCCCGCGCGGTCGCCGCGCTGTACGACATCCTCGCCGGCCGGAGCAGCCCGGACGGCCGGCGCGTCCTCTCCGCGGAGGCCGCCGAGCGGGTCCGCGAGGGCCAGGGGCCCTGCCGCGACCTGGTGCTGGGGGCGGGCTTCGCGCATGAGACGGAGATCGCGCTCGGCCTCTGGCTGAGCGGTCCCAACGGCTCGTACGGCCCCAACCCACGGGCCTTCGGCCACGACGGGGCGGGCGGTTCCTGCGGACTGGCCGACCCGGAGGCCGGGATCGCGCTCGGCTACGTCATGAACCGGATGGGCCCGCGCATCGCCGATGACCCGCGCAAGACGGCGCTGGTCGAGGCCGTCTACGCCTCGCTCTGACCGGCGCGGAACCGGTTACCGCGCGGCCGCCGACGGTGCCGGCCCGCCCCCGGCGCCGCCCTCGGTGTCGATGCGGGGGAGCACCCGGTCCAGCCACCGGGGGATCCACCACGCACTGCGGCCCAGCAGCGTCATCACCGCGGGGACCAGCAGCAGCCGCACGATCGTGGCGTCCACGAGCACACTGACCGCGAGCCCGAGCCCGAGCATCTTGACCACGATGGTGTCGCTGAGGACGAAGGCGGCGAACACACTGACCATGATCAGCGCCGCGCAGGTGATCACCCGGGCGGTGATCTCCAGCCCGTGCGCCACGGCGCCCCTGCTGTCCCCGGTGCGCAGCCACGCCTCGTGCACGCGTGCGATCAGGAACACCTCGTAGTCCATGCTCAGGCCGAAGACGATCGCGAACATCATCATCGGCACATAGCTCTCGATGGGCACCGTCCCGGCGACGCCGAGCGCCGGCCCGCCCCAGCCCCACTGGAACACCGCCACCACCACGCCGTACGACGCCGCGATCGACAGCAGGTTGAGCACGGCCGCCTTCAGCGCGACCAGCACGCCGCGGAACACGATCAGGATGATGACGAAGGCGAGGGCGACCACCACGGCGATGATCTGCGGGAGACGGCTGACGATGATGTCGAGAAAGTCCTCCTGGGCCGCGGTCGTCCCGGTCACATAGGCGGACGCCTTCGTGCCGGACACCCCCTTCGGCAGGACGTCGTCCTTGAGGTGGTTGAACAGCTTGGTCGTGCCCGCGTCCTGCGGGGCCTCGGCCGATACGGCGTTGCCGATGAGCAGGGCTCCGTCGGCGGTCGGCTGCAACGCGCCGATACTGGCCGCGCCGGGCACGTCGGTGAGGGCCTTCTGCAGACTGCTCGCCAGCGCCGACCGGTCGGAGTCCGGCACCGACCGCTGATCGACGACCAGGGTGAACGGGCCGTTGGCGCCCGGCCCGAAGCCGCTGGAGATCAGATCGAACGCGCGCCGGTCGGTGAAGGTCGTCGGATCCGCGCCGTCGTCGATGTGCCCGAGGCGGATGGAGAACACCGGGATCGCGAGGACCCCCACCACGACGAGCCCGGCGAGCAGGAACCACCAGGGCCGCCGCTCCACCCGCTGCGCGTACCGGTGCCAGCCGCCCTGCGACGCCGCTCCCGGCACCGACCCGCTCTCGGCGACGGGCGGCCGGACCCGGTAGCGGTCGATGCGCTTGCCGATCAGGCCCAGCAGGGCGGGGACCAGGGTGACCGCCCCGACGACCGCGGTGACGACGGTGACCGCGGCAGCCGCCCCCAGCTTGCCGATGAAGCTCACCCGGGAGACGTACAGCCCCGCAAGCGCGATGATGACGGTGCACCCCGAGACCAGTACCGCACGCCCGCTGGTGGCGACGGCCCTGCCGGCGGCCCGGACCGGATCGCCGCCGTCCATGACGAGCTGACGGTGACGGGTGATCAGGAACAGGGCGTAGTCGATCCCGACCCCGAGCCCGATCATGGTGGCGAGCGTGGGGGAGACGCTCGCGAACGTGGTGGCCGCGGCCACCAGCGACAGGATGCTCAGCCCGACGATCACACCGATGAGCGCGGTCACCAGCGGGACACCGGCGGCGATGATGCTGCCGAAACCGACGAGCAGTACGACCACAGCGACGGCGAATCCGATGGCCTCGCTGGTCAGGTCCTTGGTCTCGGGCCTGGCGAGCTCCCCCAGCGGGCCGCCGTACTCGACCTCCACCCCGGCGGACCGCAGCGGCTTCACCGCCGTGTCGACCTGGTGGAGATAGCCCTCGTCCAGCGAGGTCGGGTTCACGTCGAACCGCACGGTGATGTACCCGGTCGTGCCGTCCTTGGACAGGGCGGTGGACGTCGACGAGGACGAGGAGGGCAGCGGGTTCTGGGCGGAAAGCACATGCGGCAGCTTCTGCAGGTTGCCCACCACCTGGTCGACCTGGCTCCGCACGTCGGTCAGGGGCTTCTGCGCGTCGTGCAGGACCACTTGGGCCCCGGTGCCGCCCGCGGCGGGATCGTGCGCCTTCAACAGTTCGGCGCCCGTGTCGGACTGGGTGCCCGGCAGGTTGAAGTCATCGGAGTACGTCCCCCCGAACGCGCTCTGAAGGGCGTGCAGCCCGCCGAGGGCGACCACCCAGAGAAGAATGACGACGACGAAGTGGCGCGCGCACCATTCGCCCAGCCGCAGGAGCCACCCTCCGCGCGATGACACCGGAGCCGCGTACGTGCTGCTGGACGGGGCCATGTGTTCTCCCGGATGAAGGGACGGGCCGTTCAGCCAGGGCGCGCCGCGTCCCTTGTGTCCAATCCGAGAACGTAGATGCCGGTCCGGTACCCGGGGCTGCGACACGTGCGGCGGAGGGGCCCGTTCCGCCCGCACGGCCGGTACGGGGTGCCCGCCCCGTACCGGCGGTCCGGTGCCGCACCCGGGGTGCTCCGCCGTCAAGCGGGTCCTGCCGGCCCGGTCAGCCGTCCTCGCGCGAGGCGACGATGAGCGTGAGCGCCTCGGTGATGGCCGTCTCCGCGGCCGCCTTGTCGAGACCGAGACCGGTCAGCAGGCCCGCGCCGTCCTCGTGCTCCAGCAGCGCGAGCAGGATGTGCTCGGTGCCGATGTAGTTGTGCCCCATCCGCAGTGCCTCGCGGAAGGTCAGCTCCAGCACCTTGCGGGCACCGGCGTTGTACGGGAGGAGCTCGGGCAGCTGTTCCTCGGAGGCGGCCGGGAGAGCCGCGGTGGCGGCCTGGCGGACGGTGTCCAGGGGCACGCCCTGTGCCTTGATGAACGCCCCCGCCAGTGCCTCCGGCTCGATGAGCAGTCCGAGCACGATGTGCTCGGTGCCGATCTCGCTGTTGCCCGCGGCGCGCGCCTCGTTCTGCGCGGACATCACGACGTTCTTCGCGCGCGGGGTGAAGCGGCCGAACCCCTGACTGGGGTCGAGGTCGGTCGGCTCGCCGGGGTCCTTGGCGACGAACCGCTTCTGCGCCGCCTGCCGGGTCACTCCCATGCTCTTGCCGATCTCCGTCCAGGAGGCACCGGAGCGCCGTGCCTGGTCCACGAAGTGACCGATCAGATGGTCCGCGACGTCGCCGAGGTGGTCCGCGGCGATGACGGCGTCCTGGAGCTGGTCGAGGGCGTCGGGGTGGACTTTCTTGATGGCGTCGATGAGGTCGTCGAGACGGACCGGATTCGTCAGGCCCACGGGTTTCGTCATGTGTCAACCTTAGGTTGACAGTGTCGGAGTGTCAACCTTCAGTTGACACCCCCGTGGCCGTTCGCGGGGCAGGTCCCGGACACGACGGAACGCGCCGGCCGACGGTGTTCGTCGGCCGACGCGTTCCGTCAGCTGTTCCGCGAGCGGGTCCGGTCAGAGGACCCCGGAGTCGGCGATGGTGACCTTCGCCTTGGTCTTGCCGCTCTGCGAGCCGAGCCCCTCGATCTTGGTGACCAGGTCCAGGCTCTCCTGGTCGGCGACCTCGCCGAACACCACGTGCTTGCCGTCCAGCCACGACGTCACGATCGTCGTGATGAAGAACTGCGAACCGTTGGAGTTCGGGCCGCTGTTCGCCATGGAGAGCAGGCCGGGCTTGGTGTGCGCCAGCTTGAAGTTCTCGTCGTCGAACTTCGCGCCGTAGATGCTCTTGCCGCCGGTGCCGTCACCGCGGGTGAAGTCGCCGCCCTGCAGCATGAACTCGGGGATGACCCGGTGGAAGGACGAACCCTTGTAGCCGAAGCCGTGCTCGCCGGTCGCCAGCTGGCGGAAGTTCTCCGCCGTCTTGGGAACGACGTCGTCGAACAGATTGAAGACGATCCGCCCGGCGGGCTCGTCGTTGATGGTGATGTCGAAGTAAACCTTGCTCGTCATGGAACCATCCTGACATCCAGCCGCGCGGCCCCGACGAGCGGGCGCGACGAAACACCGCTCACGGGTGACGGGGCGGGCGCATGTGGTGGACCTCGTGCGGGCCGAACGCGACGACGGCCCCGGCGCCGTCCGGCGCAGGGCCTTTTGGTGACCGTCGGCGGGGGTCCGACGACCGCACCGTTCTACGGGCGTCGGCGGGGCTTCCCGCGCTTGGCGGCCGCGGCGCCCTTGGCGCCCCGGGAGGAGCCCTTGGTGCCCTTCGCCCCTCCGGAACCGCCCCTGGCGCCCTTCCCCGCCCCCGCACCGGCCGCGGGCTTGCGCCGGCCGCCGCCGGTCTCCGGGGCCTTGCGCTTCGGCTTCTCCGCGGGCGGCGTACTGCGGCCCCGGGTGCTGTTCACCGTGCGGCCCCGGACGATGCCGATGAAGTCCTCCACCCGGTCGGTGGTCCTGTCCTGCGGCCAGGACAGGGCGATGCGCGACTCGGGGGCGCCCGAGAGCGGCCGGTACGTCAGGTCCTTGCGGTGGTGCAGGCGGGCGAGTGACTGCGGGACGGCGAGGACGCCCACCCCGGCCGCGACCAGCTCGATCGCGTCCGCCGTCGTGGCGGGACGCTCGATCGCGGGCCGGCCCGGCAGCTGCTCCCAGCCGAGGGCGTCGTCGAGCGGATGCAGCACGAGCTCGTCGGCCAGATCCCCGACGGAGACCTCGTCGACCGCCGCCACCAGGTGGTCCTTGGGGATCACGACCACGGTCGCCTCGGTGTAGAGCGGGATCGCGCTGAGCTCCGGCCGGTCGACCGGCAGCCGTACGAAGCCCGCGTCGGCGCCACCGGCGAGCAGCAGGTCCGGCGCCTCGGCGGCGGGCACCGCGACGAGGGAGAGGGGGACGTCGGGCAGGCGCTCGTTCCAGATCCGCACCCACTTGGTGGGCGTCACCCCCGGGACGTACGCGAGCCGGAACGAAGGGGTTGCTTCCGAGCCTGTCACCCCGCCAGGTTACCGGTCGTGGTCAGCGGTGGCGCACACGCTCGATACTCTTGACACCATGACGTCGCACCAGACCACCCAGACAATGAAGCCCGCGACCGCGGCGAAGAAACTGGGTGTGTACCTCGAGGCCACCCCCGCCGAGTTCCAGGAGGGTGTCGTCTCGCGCACCGAGCTGGCGGCACTCCAGTCCGATCCGCCCGAGTGGCTGCGGGAGCTGCGGAACAACGGTCCGCACCCCCGGCCGGTGGTCGCCGCCAAGCTCGGCGTCTCCATCTCGGGCCTCGCCCGTGGCGGTGTCACGGAGGCACTCACCACGGAGCAGATCGACGCGCTGAAGCAGGAGGACCCCGAGTGGCTGCGCAAGGAGCGCGCCACCCAGGCCGAGGTCCGCAAGGAGACCGTGCGGATCAAGGAGCGCAACGCCGAGCGCAGCGGCAAGGAGCAGGACCCCCGGTCCTGACACCGAGGCCGCCGTAACCGGGCATCGGCGGGGGCGGCCGAGACCGCCCCCGCGCCCGTTCAGCGAGTGGCGAGGAGCGTCAGCGTGTCGATGACACGGTTCGAGAAGCCCCACTCGTTGTCGTACCAGGCGGACACCTTGATGTGGCGGCCGTCGACCCGGGTGAGCGCCGAATCGAAGATCGACGAGGCGGGGTTGCCCGTGATGTCGGACGACACGAGGGCGTCCTCCGAGTATTCGAGCACGCCGGCCAGCGGACCCTGTGCCGCTGTGCGGTAGGCCTCCAGCACCTCGTCGCGCGTCACATCGCGGGCCACGGTCGTGTTGAGCTCGACGATCGAGCCCACCGGGACCGGCACGCGGATGGAGTCGCCCGACAGCTTGCCGTCGAGACCGGGCAGCACGAGACCGATCGCCTTGGCCGCGCCCGTCGTCGTCGGCACGATGTTGACCCCGGCGGCACGGGCACGGCGGGCGTCGCGGTGCGGGCCGTCCTGGAGGTTCTGCTCCTGCGTGTAGGCGTGCACCGTCGTCATGAAGGCGTGCTCGATACCGGCGAGATCGTGGAGTACGGATGCCAGCGGAGCAAGCGCGTTGGTGGTGCACGAGGCGTTCGAGACGACCGTGTGCAGGGCCGGGTCGTACGCGTCGTTGTTGACGCCGTACGCGAGCGTGACGTCCGCGCCGTCCGACGGTGCGGCGACGAGCACCCGCTTCGCACCCGCGTCGATGTGGGCGCGGGCGGCCTTGGCCGACGTGAACCGGCCGGTCGCCTCCAGTGCGATGTCGACACCGAGCTCCGCCCACGGCAGCTGCGCCGGTTCCCGCTCGGCGAGCACCTTGATGCGGCGGCCGTCGACGACAAGGGTGTCCCCGTCCACCGTCACCGGACGTCCGAGCCGGCCCGCCGTGGTGTCGAACGCGAGCAGCCGCGCCAGCGTGGCGGGCTCCGAGAGGTCGTTGACGGCGACGACTTCGAGGTCGCTTTCGCGTTCGAGCAGCGCGCGCAGCACGTTGCGTCCGATGCGGCCGAATCCGTTGATGGCGATGCGAGTCATGTGAGAGTCCCTTTCTCCTCGCTCCCAGCATCGCGCCCGGCCGGCCCCGCTGACAGCGGCGTGATCGCCATGGTCCGTAAGGATCTCGCCAGCCCGCCTTGGGCCGCCCACCCGGCGCTACTCGCCCCGGGCGAAGGTGCGCCGGTACTCGCTCGGTGTGGTGCCGAGGATGCGCTGGAAGTGCAGCCGCAGATTGGCTCCGGTGCCGAGGCCGACATCGGCGGCGATCTGCTCGACGCCCAGCTCCGACCGTTCGAGCAGCTCACGGGCCACGTCGATGCGGGCCCGCATGACCCACTGCATCGGGGTGTAGCCGGTGTCCTCGGCGAAACGCCGTGAGAAGGTGCGCGGCGAGACCGCCGCGTGCCGGGCGAGCGCGTCCAGGGTGAGGGATTCACCGAGCCGGTGCAGCGCCCACTCGCGGGTGGCGGCGAACCGTTCGCCGAGCGGCTCGGGCACACTGCGCGGCACGTACTGGGCCTGGCCGCCGCTGCGGTAGGGCGCCGCGACCAGGCGCCTGGCCGCGTAGTTGGACGCGGCCACGCCGAGGTCGCCGCGCAGCACGTGCAGACACAGGTCGATGCCCGAAGCGGCGCCCGCCGATGTCAGCACGCCGCCCTCGTCGACGAACAGGACGTTCTCGTCGACCCGGACGAGCGGATACTTCGCCGCGAGCGCCCGGGTGTAGTGCCAGTGCGTCGTGGCGCGGCGGCCGTCGAGGAGGCCGGTGGCGGCGAGGGCGAAGGCACCGGTCGAGATGGCGGCGAGGCGCGCGCCCCGGTCGTGCGCGGCGATCAGGGCGTCGATGACGGGTCGTGGCGGGTCGTCACGGTCGGGGTGCCGGTAGCCGGGCAGGTAGACGATGTCGGCCCATCCGAGCGCGTCGAGCCCGTGGGTGACGTAGTACGACAGCCCGTCGCCGCCGGCCACGGGACCGGGTGCCGCGCCGCACACCCGTACCTCGTACGGCATGCTCGCGCGGGTCGTGAAGACCTGCGCGGGGATGCCGACGTCGAGGGGCTTCGCGCCTTCGAGTACGAGGACCGCGACGCGATGCAGGCGGGTGGCTGGCATGGGAGTCGAGAGTACGCGGCAGCGGGGCTCACCCGGCGGACGTCGCTCCGGTGGACGTCCCTCCGGCTGACGTCGCTCCGGCCGGGGCGAGGAACGGTTCCAGCAGGCGCAGCAGTTCGTCGGGGCGGTGCAACGGAATGATGTGCCCGCAGTCCTCGATGAGGTGGCCGACGAGGCGGTCCGCCACCGGCCGCAGCTGCTGTTCGAGCGCCCTGCCGACGGGCCGGGCACCGATGGCCATGGTGGGCACGGTCAGCCGGCCCGTACCGACGGCGTCCCGGATCTGCCCGGCGCTCGACGGCAGCGCGCGGTAGTACGAGAACGCGCACCGCAGGGCCTCGCTGCCGGTATAGGCGTCGAGGAAGGCCGCGCGGACGGCGGGGTCCACTCCCTGCCCGAGGGTTCCGGCGTCGAGGAACCAGTCGATGTACCGGGCCTCGTGCCCGGTGAGTACGGACTCGGCGAGACCCGGCTCACTGTGGAAGCCGAACCACCAGGGCGGCCCGCCTGCGAGGAATTCCTCGGCGCCCGGCAGCCTGCCCAGCAGCGACTCCATGACCACCAGCTGCCGGACGAGACCGGGGCGGCGCATGGCCAGCAGAAAAGCGGGCGGCGTACCGGCGTCGATGCCGACGACGGCCGCGGAGGTCTCGCCGAGGGCGTGGAGCAGGGCTTCGGCGTCCGTCGCGAGCGTGCCCGCGTCGTCGCCGTCCACCGCCCGGGCGCTCGCCCCGAAGCCACGCAGATCAGGCGCGATGACCCGGAACCGGTCCGACAGCCCGTCCATGACGTGGGTCCACAGCTGCCAGGTGTGCGGGAAGCCGTGCAGCAGCAGGACGGCCGGTCCCTCTCCGGCGACGGCCACGTTGAGCTCGACGCCGTTGGCCGTGACCCGCCGGAGCTCGGTGCCGGACGGGCGGCTGCTGGGACTCGTCGGGACGGACATGTGAACTCCAGGGCCGAGGTGGTTACTATTGGTTACTACAAAACGATAGGTAACCAGACCGGACGTGCCAAGACGGCACTTCTCCCTCAGGTGGTGAGCTCCAGGTGACCTCCTCGGCGCAACGGTCCCCGCAGGGAAATCGCGGAGATCTGTTCGACCCCAAGTGCCCGACCCGCAGCCTGCTCGACCGGATTGGCACGAAGTGGATGTCGATGGCCGTCAAAGTGCTGGCGGAGGCGTCTCCGGAGGAGGTCCGCTTCGCGGAGCTGCGGCGCAGGATGCCCGGCGTCTCGCAGAAGATGCTGTCCGTCACCCTCCAGGGCCTGACCCGCGACGGCCTGGCCGACCGCCGGGTGGAGCCGACGGTGCCGCCACGCGTGTACTACCGGCTCACCACGCTCGGCCTGTCCCTGGAGGAACCGCTGGCCATGGTGCGCGCCTGGGCCGAGGAACACATGGCCGAGATCGACCGCGCCAACCAGGAGAGCGACGCGGGCGCCGCCTCCTCGTGAGCGTGCGGCAGGTGGTTCCGGGACGGACGACAGATAGGTGTGCGGCAGGCGGTTCCGGGACGGACGACAGGAAAGGTGCCGGCGGGCTAAGGCGTCAGCACGATCCTGCCGAACACCTCGCCCGCGTCCATCTTCCGGTGCGCCAGCACCGCTTCGTCCAGCGGCAGCACCTCGTGCACCACCGCTGCGATCTCGCCGCGGCCCGCCGCCGCGAAGTGATCGCGCCGCACGGCACGCAGGCCGGCCCCGGACACCGTGGCCGCGCTGAAGGTCGCGAAGGACATCGATTTCTGGAAAGCCGCCATCATCCGCGTACCGAAGTCCGCCGGCGGCCGGCCCGCGACCGCGCCCACGGCCACCATGCGGCCGTTCGGGCGCAGCCTGTCGAAGAAGGACGCCATGTCCGCACCGGCCACCACGTCGATGATCACGTCGTAGTCCGCGGGTGCCCCGTCGCCTCCCGCACCCGAGCGGTCCAGCACATGGGTCGCACCGAGCCCGCGCAGCCGCTCGCCGCGCCCGGCCGACGACGTCGTCACGGCCACCGCGCCCGCACCTCCCCGGGCCGCGAGCTGTACGGCCATGATCCCGATGCTGCCCGCAGCGCCACGAACCAGCACCGCTTCCCCGGGGGCGAAATGGGCGTGCCGCAGCCCGAAGTGGGCCACCGCGCCGGAACTGCCGAGCGTCACCGCGGCGGCGGCGGTCAGGTTGTCCGGCAGGGGAATGATCTCCTCGACCGGCGCGACGGCCTGTTCGACGTAGCCCCCGCCGGTACCGGTGAAGGCCCACACCCGACGACCGGTCCACGACGCGTCGACGCCGTCCCCCACCGCGGTCACGGTGCCCGCCACCTCGTTGCCCGGGATGAATCCCTTCTCGAAGCCGTAGGAGGCCAGCGCCCCGCTCCGGATCACGGTGTCGACGCCCCCGACGCCCACCGCCTCGGTGGCGATGACCACCTCTCCGGCAGCCGGCGAGGGCTCCGGCAGGTCGACGACGGCCAGTCCTTCGGGGCCTCCGTACGTCTGGATCGTGATCGCTTTCATTTCGTCTCCACGTTCTCGCACCGATCCGGCTCGGCCGTGCTCGGTGCCTGTTCCCTGTGCGGCGCCTACGCTTGCGAAGGTAGTGGACGCCCCCGTCCACTTGGCTGAAGTGAGAGTGATGACCGACCGTTTGCCTCGGACCCTGCGCGCCGACGCGCTGGACAACCGTGACCGCATCCTCGACGCGGCGCGGGCGCTGTTCTCCACCGACGGCCTGAACGTGCCGATGCGGGAGATCGCCCGGCGCGCCGGAGTGGGCCCCGCCACCCTCTACCGCCGCTTCCCGACCAAGCAGGTGCTGGTCACGGAGGCCTTCGCCGACCAGATGCGCGCCTGTCGCGAGATCGTCGAGGAGGGGTGCGCGGATCCCGATCCGTGGCGCGGCTTCCGCCTGGTCATCGAGAAGATCTGTGAGCTGCACGCACGCGACCGCGGTTTCACCGAGGCGTTCCTCTCGGCCTTCCCGGGGGAGACGGACGTCGTGGAGAGCCGTACGTACACGCTGAAGGCGGTCGCCGAACTGGCCGGGCGGGCCAGGGAATCGGGGCACCTGCGGCCGGACTTCGTGCTGGACGACCTCATTCTCGTCCTGATGGCGAACAAGGGGATCCACTCCGCGTCGGCCGCCACCCGGATCACGGCCTCCCGGCGCTTCGCGGCCATCGTGATCCAGGCGTTCGAGGCCTGCCCGCAACACGCACCGCTGCCACCGGCGGCCCCGCTGGCATCCACGGCACCGGAGAGCGCCTGACCGAGACCGACCGGGTGGCCCGTTCGCGGAGCGCAGGGTGCTGGAAGACTGGCGCGATGTTCGCCACGAGCGCCGTATCCGTGTCCGCCGAGCCGGCCGTCGAGCTCTTCGTGGCCCGGAGCACGGTTCCCCATGAGCGCACCCTGCTCGTGATCCACGGCGGGCCCGACTGGGACCACACCTATCTGCGGGAGCCTCTCGACCGGCTGACCGGCCGTCACCACGTGGTGCTGCCCGACCTGCGTGGCTGTGGCCGCTCGACCCGTGGTCTGGCGGACGAGCAGTACACGCCGGCCGCGGCAGCCGGCGATCTCACGGCCCTGCTGGACGCTCTGGCGGTCGAACAGGCCGACGTGCTCGGGTTCTCCTACGGAGGGCTGATCGCCCAACGGCTCGCGCTAGCCGCGCCGGAACGGGTCCGCAGTCTGGTCATCGCGTCCAGCAGCGTCCTGCCCGTGCCGGCGAACGCCTTCGACGGCTGGGGCGAACGTACCGAACGGCGGGCCGCGGAAGCCGCCGTGTGGTCCGACCCGACACTCGCCGGGGCGGACCTCACCCGGGCGGCCGCCGTCGCCTCGGCGCCGGCGAACGTCTGGAGAGCGGAGGCGCTGCCCGACTACCTGGACCGCATGGCGGCCGTCCACTTCTCCGGTGAGTGGCTGAGACCCTGGCGGGCCGGGATCCTTCCGGAGCCCAGGCCCGACGACGCCGCCCAACGGCTGGCGGCCCTCGGCCTGCCGCTGCTCCTGCTCCACGGCAGGCAGGACATGACGTTTCCCGCAGCCCTGGCCGAGGAGGCGGCCGGACTGATCCCTTCGGCGCGCGCCGTGATCATCGAAGGGGCAGGGCACATGGCACACATCGACCGGCCCCGGGCCTGGCTCGACGCCCTCACCGGCTTCCTGGCCCGACCCGCGGTCACGAGAACCGGGCCGGAACCCGGCTCCGGCGGCACCGCGCGAAGCCGTAGGGTCCCGTCATGACGACGCGACACCCCAACGCATGGGCCGCGGAAGCGATCCGGCGAGTGCGGGAGGACAGCGCGCACCTGGTGCCGACGCCCCTGCGTGCGCTTTCGCTGCCAGGCGTCCCGGACATCGACATCTATCTCAAGGACGAGTCGGCGCATCCCACCGGCAGTACGAAGTACCGCCTGGTACGGGCGATGTACTGCGAGGCGGTCGCCAACGGTGCCATCGGGGCGGACACCCCGGTGACCGCGGCCACGAGCGGGGCGGTCGCCGTCGCCGGAGCCCGGTTCGCGAGGCTGCTGGGGCTGGAATTCACCGCGGTCGTACCGGCGAAGACCCCTGCGGACGTCCTGGCCAGGATCGAGGCGGAGGGCGGACGGTGGCAGAAGGGCGTGCAGCCGCCGGCCGCTGCCCAGGCGGAGGCGCGGGCACTGGCCGAGCGGACAGGGGGCCACTTCCTGGACCACTTCACCGACGCGGAGCGCGCGGTCGCGGGATGCGGTGAGCCGACGGTCGCCGACGAGATCTTCGTGCAGCTGGGCGGGGAGCCGCATCCGGTACCCGCGTGGATCGTCACAGGCGCCGGTACCGGCGCGACCTCGGCGGCGATCGGACGCCACCTGCGGCGGCACGGCCATCCGACCCGGCTGGCCGTCGTGGACCCGGAGAACTCCGCCTACTTCCCCGCGTGGGCCGGCGGGTGGGCCGACTACGCCACGGGGATGCCGTCGCGGATACCGGGCATCGGCCGTCCCCGCACCGAGCCCGGCTTCCGCCCGGCGCTGATCGACCTGATGATCCCGGTACCGGACGCGGCGTCCCTCGCGGCCGTCCGGTGGCTGCGCACGGCCGCCGGGATCGAAGCCGGACCGGCGACGGGCACCAGTCTCTGGGGGATGTGCCATCTCGTGGCACGGATGCGTGAGGCGGGGGTGCGGGGGAGCGTCGTCACCGTCATCGGGGACGGCGCGGGTCCGTACCGGAACACCCATCTCGACCCGGCGTGGGCGCGCGAGCGGGGACTCGACCCGACACCGTACGAGGCCGCCGTCGAGCGGTTCGCCCGCACCGGGGACTGGACGCCCGGGTGACGGTCGCGGGCGGCCGAAACCACTCGTCCAGGCGCGTGACGACCTGGCTAGTGTGATCGGATGACAGAATTCAACGTCCTTGGCGACAGCGCGGGTTGGCAGCAGGACTTCGAGCGGCGGCTGACCGCCTCGCACCTGGCGGCCGGGCTCGCCGGCGCCGCGGCCGAGCGCCTGCTCGACGACGTACGCGGTTACCTCCGCGACTGGACCGTCGTCGGGATCTCGGAGGCCGGGACCCGGGTGGGCCACGTCGCGGTGTCCGTGAAGGGCGACGACGCGGCTCCCTCGGGACGCATCGGCGATCTCGTCATCCATCCGGAGCACGCCGGCCGCGGCCACGAGCGGACCGCCCTGGACTGGGCCGAGCAATGGTGCGCGGAGCGCGGTGCGCACCGGGTGCACATAAAGCTCACCGGGCCCGCCGGTGAGCTGTTCGACGCGTACGACGTCCACGGCCAGCTCAGGGCCCGGCGCATCGGCTCCGCGCCCGAGCCGGTGGACGGCGTGACCGCGCGGCCGATGACCGAGGCCGAATATCCCGGCTGGGCCGCTGCGGAGAAGGCCGCGTACACCGGCGACATCGTCCGGTCGGGGGCCCTCGGCCCGGAGGAGGCCGCGCGCAAGTCCGAGGAGGACTTCGCGAAGCTGATCCCCGAGGGCCTGTCGACGCCCGACAACACGTTCCTGGTCCTCGAGGCGGCGGGGGAGCCGATCGGCACCGGCTGGCTGAAGCACAGGCACCTCCCGGGTGCCACGTACGGCTACTCGCTGCACATCGAGGAGCGGTTCCGAGGCAAGGGCTACGGGCGGGCCGCGATGGCCGCCGGTGAACGGGCGACGCTCGCGGCCGGCGACTCGGTGCTGATGTTCACCGTGTGGGGCGGCAACGAGGTGGCGATGAACCTGTACACGAGTGCCGGCTACCGGGTCGTGGAGGAGAGCCGCTCCATCGGGCTTCCCCGTACCGCGGGCTCGTGACCGAGAACTTCGGCTCGCGGATCATGGACTCAGCTGTGCGGCCCGGCGAGGCGGTTTCCTCGGAACGGGGACGAACTGCGGGCTGTCTGCTGCCTGGCCCACGGTCAGGATGAATGCCGGTGCCCGGCACGGCGGCTTCCGCCGGGGCGGTGGTGGCAGCCTCGGTGAACTCGGGGACCGCCATCGTCCGTCATGGGGCCGAACCGGGCTCAGCCGAGACCGCGATGGGCGGCCCACAACCGCCCGGCGCGGTCGGCGGCGTCGGCGACCAGGGACGCCAGTTCGGGGCTGTCGGGGACCGGGAACGAGACGTACGCGCCCCGACCACCACCGACGGGCCGGCCATAGGCCTTCGCGGCGAGGCTGCCGTCCGGGAGGAGCCGGACGTTGAGTGTGGTGAGCGTGAACGCCTCGCCGCGTCGGGTGTCCGTCCAGCGGAGCGCCTGCGGGATCGTGACATTGATCGCCAGAGCACTCACTTCCAGGTCGCCGCTCATGCAGGGATGCTCTCACGCGAGTCCCCGCAGGCCTCCGCCACCTGCTCACGCACCGGCTCGTGCGGCGGGCTTGCCTGATCACGACCCGATACGGGCCCTTTGGCGTCGTCGGGCTCGCCCGACGTGAGGGACGGGCCCGTGGGCATGGGACCGGCTCGGGTCCGCCGGGGCGACCGTCACCCCGCCGATCCGGGGGTCTTGCGCTGGTTGGCGTTGAAGCGGGCCTTCTTCTGGCGATTGCCGCACGTGTTCATGTCGCACCATCTCCGGGTGCGACTCCGGCTGGTGTCGAAGAACGCGGCTCGGCAGGTCGGTGAGGCACACAGGGCCAGTCTTCCGTCTCGTTCGCCCGAGATGACACCGATCGCGTCGGCGGCGATCACGCTGAGGGCGTCTTCCACGCAGGAGGGCGGGCCGAGCTGCCACCGCCGCTCGCCCTCGGGCGTCAGGACGGCCGCGGCCCGACCCTGAGCACTGCGGTCATTGATGACGTGGACCGCGGGTGCGGGGAGGTCCTCACCGAGCGCCGCCGCTGTCGCGGCGGCGTGGATCGACTCCCTCAGTTCCCGGGCGACGCCGAGCTGGGCGGTGGTGCAGGAGTCCACGGCAAGGCCGTACACGGCCAGCCAGTCGAGGAGTCGCCGAGGCACGGGGACGCGCTCCACGGTGTCGCCGCGACGCTCCGACAGTGTGCCCGTGAAGCTGGTCGCCAGCACCGAGCCGAGGCGGAAGTCAGGGAAGCCGGCGCGCATGGAACCACCATAGCCGGTTGCGGCGTGGCTCAGGAAGCTGTTAGAACCGTCTTAGCCGGTTCCGTGAAGCCAGGAGGTCTCATGCCCCGTCCGACCAGCGACGTGCAAGCATTCGAAACCCGCGCGAGTGACGCCGACCTCGACGATCTGCGCGCGCGACTCGCCGCGGCGCGACTGCCGGAGGCCGAGACGGTCCATGGCGCCGCGCCCGGCCCTCGCCGGTGGGGGCAGGGCGTTCCTCTCGCCGACCTCGTAGACGTCGTGAACTACTGGCGCACCGGGTACGACTGGCGGTCCTTCGAGGACCGCCTCGACCGGATCGGCCAGTTCCGCACGACCGTCGACGGTCTGGGAATCCACTTCCTGCACCGCCGATCCGCGCGCGTGGACGCCACTCCGCTGGTCCTGACGCACGGCTGGCCCGGCAGCATCGCCGAGTTCACCGATGTGGTGGAGGAGCTGGCGGACCCGAGGAGCGCGGACGCGCCGGCGTTCCACGTCGTGGTCCCGTCGCTGCCGGGCTTCGGATACAGCGACAAGCCGGCCACCACCGGGTGGGGCACCGAAAGGATCGCGGCCGCATGGGTCGAACTGATGGGAAGGCTCGGCTACAGCAGGTTCCTGGCCCACGGCGGCGACTGGGGAGGCAATATCACCACGGTCCTCGGCGGCAGGTTCCCGGCGCACGTTCTCGGCATCCACACCACGTTCGCTCAGGCGCCGCCCGGACTGCCGACGGACGGGCTGACGGCGGTCGAGCGCCGGTGGACCGAGGAGACCCGCGATTTCTGGCGCCACCGCGCGGCGTACGCGAAGCAGCAGGCGACCCGGCCGCAGACCATCGGCTATTCACTCGTCGACTCACCGGTCGGCCTTCTCGCCTGGATCCTCGACAAGTTCGCCGAGTGGTCGGACACCGAAGACAGCCCGTTCGAGACGATTTCCAGGGACCGTGTTCTCGATGACGTCACCCTGTACTGGCTGACGCGGACCGGCGCGTCGGCGGCCCGCATCTACTACGAGAGCCACAACTCGCTCGACCCCGCACTTCGGGTCGACGTCCCGTCGGCGATCACCATGTACCCGCGCGACATCGAGAAGAGCCCGCGCACCTGGGCGCAGGAGCGGTACCGCCGGATCGTGCGCTGGAGGTCACCCGAGACCGGGGGACACTTCCCGTCGCTGGAGGTCCCCGAGTACTTCGTCAAAGACCTCCAGGAGGGCCTCGCGGCAGTGCTGGCCGCCGGCCCCGGTCCATCGCGACCGGTCGTCTGATCCGGCCGGCGGTCGATTCGCCGTTCCGTCGCGTGTGCTCATGTGGCGCCTGAAAGCCCGGTCACGGCCCGCCGAGGTGCGCCCCGACCCATTCTTTGCATAAAACTGCGACGCTGCGTATAGTCATGCCATCGACGAGGAGGCTTTCGATGGTGGTACGTGCAGCGGTGGCAGGGGCGAGTGGATACGCCGGCGGGGAGCTGCTCCGCCTTCTGCTGGTTCACCCGGAGGTCGAGATCGGGGCCCTCACCGCGAACTCCAACGCGGGTCAGCCGCTCGGGGGCTTGCAGCCGCACCTGAGGCCGCTCGCCGGGCGGGTGCTCCAGCCGACCACGGCCGAGGTGCTCGCCGGGCACGACGTGGTCTTCCTCGCGCTGCCGCACGGGCAGTCCGCCGCCGTGGCGGAGCAGCTCGGTGACGAGGTGCTCGTGGTGGACATGGGGGCCGACTTCCGGCTCGAGAACGCCGCGGACTGGGAGAAGTTCTACGCCTCGCCGCACGCGGGGACCTGGCCGTACGGCCTGCCCGAGCTGCCCGGTGGGCGGGCCGGGCTGGCGGGGAGCAAGCGTATCGCGGTGCCGGGCTGCTACCCCACCGCCGTCTCGCTCGCGCTCTTCCCGGCGTACGCCGCCCAGCTCGCCGAGCCCGAGGCCGTGATCGTCGCCGCCTCCGGGACCTCCGGCGCGGGCAAGGCGGCCAAGCCGCACCTGCTCGGCTCCGAGGTGATGGGCAACATGTCGCCGTACGGCGTCGGCGGTGTCCACCGGCACACGCCCGAGATGATCCAGAACCTCAGCGCCGCGGCGGGGGAGCGGGTCACCGTCTCCTTCACGCCGACCCTCGCCCCGATGCCCCGGGGCATCCTCGCCACGTGCAGCGCGAAGGCGAAGCCGGGCGTCAGCGCCGATGTGCTGCGCGGCGCGTACGAGAGGGCCTTCGCGGACGAGCCGTTCGTCGATCTGCTGCCCGAGGGACAGTGGCCCGCGACCGCCGCCGTGTACGGCTCCAACGCCGTACAGATCCAGGTCGCGTTCGACGAGGCGGCCGGCCGGATCGTCGTCATCAGCGCCATCGACAACCTCGCCAAGGGCACCGCGGGCGGCGCCCTGCAGAGCATGAACATCGCCCTCGGACTTCCCGAGGACACAGGTCTTTCCACGATCGGAGTCGCACCGTGAGCGTCACGGCAGCACAGGGATTCTCGGCGGCGGGCATCGCCGCCGGAATCAAGGACAGCGGTAACCCGGACCTGGCCCTCGTGGTCAACAACGGTCCGCGTCGCGCCGCCGCGGGCGTCTTCACCTCCAACCGTGTCAAGGCCGCCCCCGTCCTCTGGTCGGAGCAGGTCCTCAAGGGCGGCGAGGTGACCGCCGTCGTCCTCAACTCCGGCGGAGCCAACGCCTGTACGGGACCGCAGGGCTTCCAGGACACCCACGCCACCGCCGAGAAGGCGGCCGAGGTGCTCAAGGGCCACAGCGCCGGTGAGATCGCGGTCGCATCGACCGGGCTCATCGGTCTGCTGCTCCCCATGGACAAGCTGCTGCCGGGCATCGAGAAGGCGGCGGAGGCGCTGAGCGAGCACGGCGGCGAGAAGGCCGCCATCGCGATCAAGACCACCGACACCGTGCACAAGACCGCCGTCGCCGGCGGCGAGGGCTGGACCGTCGGCGGGATGGCCAAGGGCGCGGGCATGCTCGCCCCCGGCCTCGCCACCATGCTCGTCGTGCTCACCACCGACGCCGACGTGGACGCCGCTGTACTCGACTCCGCACTGCGTGACGCCACCCGCACCACGTTCGACCGGGTCGACTCCGACGGCTGCATGTCCACCAACGACACCGTGCTGCTGCTGGCCTCGGGCGCGAGCGGGATCACCCCGGAACGGGCGGAGTTCGCCGAGGCCGTCCGCACCGTCTGCGACGACCTGGCCCGTCAGCTGATCGGTGACGCCGAGGGTGCGTCCAAGGACATCCGGATCGAGGTCGTCAACGCCGCGACCGAGGACGACGCCGTGGAGGTGGGCCGCTCCATCGCCCGTAACAACCTCCTCAAGTGCGCCATCCACGGCGAGGACCCCAACTGGGGCCGGGTGCTCTCCGCGATCGGCACGACGAAGGCGGCCTTCGAGCCGGACCGGCTGAACGTGGCCATCAACGACGTCTGGGTCTGCAAGGGCGGCGGCGTCGGCGAGGACCGCGAACTCGTCGACATGCGCTACCGGGAGGTCAGGATCACCGCAGACCTCGCCGCGGGCACCGAGTCGGCCGTCATCTGGGCCAACGACCTCACCGCGGACTACGTCCACGAGAACAGCGCGTACAGCTCATGACCACCGCGCGGAAGCACACCGCACTCCCGAAGGCGCAGATCCTCATCGAGGCGCTGCCCTGGCTGACCCGGCACAACGGCAAGACCGTCGTCATCAAGTTCGGCGGCAACGCCATGATCGACGAGGAGCTGAAGGCGGCCTTCGCCCAGGACGTCGTCTTCCTGCGGCACGCCGGCCTCAAGCCCGTCGTCGTGCACGGCGGCGGCCCGCAGATCAGCGCCCAGCTCGACAAGCAGGGCCTGGTCAGCGAGTTCAAGGCCGGTCTGCGCGTCACCACGCCCGAGGCGATGGACGTCGTCCGGATGGTGCTCGCCGGACAGGTGCAGCGCGAGCTCGTCGGCCTGCTCAACGAGCACGGACCGCTCGCCGTCGGCATGACCGGCGAGGACGCCCACACCATCACCGCGACCCAGCACCGGCCCACCATCGACGGAGAACTCGTCGACATCGGCCGGGTCGGCGAGATCACCGCGATCGACACCGGAGCCATCCAGGCACTGCTGGACGACGGCCGCATCCCGGTCGTCTCCTCCATCGCCCGCTCCGCCGACGACAACCACGTCTACAACGTCAACGCCGACACCGCGGCCGCCGCGCTCGCCGCCGCGCTGGGCGCGGAGACGCTGATGGTCCTCACCGACGTCGAGGGCCTCTACGAGGACTGGCCCAACAGCGACGACGTGATCAGCCGTCTCACCGCCACCGAACTGGAGAAGCTCCTGCCGGAACTCTCCAGCGGCATGGTGCCGAAGATGCAGGGCTGTCTGCACGCCGTGCGCAACGGCGTCGAGACCGCCCGGGTCATCGACGGCCGGGTCCAGCACTCGATCCTGCTGGAGATCTTCACCGACGAGGGAATCGGCACGATGGTCGTGCCCGACGCACAGGGGGAAGCATGACCAACGCCGAGCTCTCGCAGCGCTGGCAGGCCGCGCTGATGGACAACTACGGCACCCCGAAGCTGTCCCTCGTCAGCGGATCGGGCGCGTACGTCCACGACGCCGACGGCACCCGCTACCTCGACTTCGTCGGCGGTATCGCGGTCAACGCGCTGGGCCACGGCCACCCCGCCGTCGTCGAGGCCGTCTCCACCCAGATCGCCTCGCTCGGCCATGTCTCCAACCTCTTCATCGCCGAGCCGCCCGTCGCGCTCGCCGAACGGCTCCTCCAGCTCTTCGGCCGCCCCGGCAGGGTCTACTTCTCCAACTCGGGTGCCGAGGCCAACGAGGCCGCGTTCAAGATCGGCCGGCTGACCGGGCGGACCCACATGGTCGCCACCGACGGCGGTTTCCACGGCCGGACCATGGGCGCACTCGCGCTCACCGGCCAGCCGAAGAAGCGCGAGCCCTTCGTCCCGCTGCCCGGTGACGTCACCCACGTCCCGTACGGGGACGCCGAGGCGCTCCGGGCCGCCGTGACCACCGAAACCGCGCTCCTGGTCATCGAGCCGATGCAGGGCGAGAACGGTGTGATCGTCCCGCCCAGGGGATACCTGGAAGCGGCCCGGGAGATCACCCGCGCCACCGGCACCCTCCTCGTGCTCGACGAGGTGCAGACGGGGATCGGCCGGTGCGGCACCTGGTTCGAGCACCAACAGCACCAGGGCGTGGAGCCCGATGTGGTCACCCTCGCCAAGGGGCTCGGCGGCGGCCTTCCGATCGGCGCCACGGTGGCCTTCGGCGCTGCCGCCGACCTGCTGGAACCCGGGCACCACGGCTCGACGTTCGGCGGCAACCCGGTCGCCTGCGCCGCCGGTCTCGCGGTCCTGGACACCCTGGCGGCCGACGGCGCGCTGGACGACGTGAAGCGGCTGGGCGAGCGGATCCGGGAGGGCGTCGAGGGTCTGGGACACCCCCTGGTCTCCCATGTCCGGGGCTCCGGCCTGCTGCTGGGTATCGTGCTCACCGAGCCCCTCGCACCCCAGGTGCAGCAGGCGGCTCAGGGAGCCGGCCTCCTGGTGAACGCACCCGCACCCGATGTCGTACGGCTGATGCCGCCACTGATCATCGGTGACGCGGAGGTGGACACGTTCCTTCAGGCGCTGCCCGGCGCACTCGACGCGGCATACGGACGATCCGGGGAATGACGTCCCGGAGAATGAGGCGACGACGATGACCGAGGCGCAGGAAACCGAGCACGGCGGGCCGTCCGTGCCGCAGACCCGCACAGCCCGCCACCGCCGGATCGTGGACATCCTGAACCGGCAGCCGGTGCGCTCGCAGAGCCAGCTGGCCAAGCTCCTCGCGGACGACGGGCTGAGCGTCACCCAGGCCACGCTCTCCCGGGATCTGGACGAACTGGGTGCGGTGAAGATCCGCAACACCGGCGGCGAGCTGATCTACGCGGTGCCGAGCGAGGGCGGATTCCGTACCCCGCACGCACCGCTCGGCGGCTCCGCGAAGGAGGAGCGGATGCGGCGCCTCTCCGCCGAACTGCTCATCTCGGCGGAGGCCTCGGCCAACCTCGTCGTGCTGCGCACACCGCCGGGCGCCGCCCAGTTCCTCGCCTCGTCCATCGACCAGGCCGAACTGCACGACATCCTCGGCACCATCGCCGGGGACGACACACTGATGCTGATCAGCCGCGACCCGGCGGGCGGCCAGGCCCTCGCCGACCACCTGCTGCGGCTCGCACAGAACGACCGCTGAAGGTCAGTAGCGGGTGATCGCGGTCGGGCCCGAACCGGTCCCGATCGCGAGGTGCGGACGGCGGACCGGATCGGCCCAGGCGAGAATCCGGTCCATCGCGGCCGCCGGTACGGAGACACAACCGGCGGTCGCGCCTTCCCCGTTGACATGCAGGAAGATGCCGGCTCCCCGGCCGCGTACGGGCCGGTGGTAGTTGAACCCCACGACCAGCGCCCGGGCGTACTGCGACGGATACGTGATCAGGTGTTCGGCCTCGGTCGCCCGGCAGTCGGCGGGTCGCGGCTCGACCCACCGGTTGTACGCACGCGCCGCGTTGTCCTGGCACCACCACGAGCCCTCGTGGACCCGGCGGTACGGGTAACGGGTGCCGGGCGGGGCCGCCTTCACCCCGAAGGCGTACGGCAGGTCGTACAGCCCGGTGGGCGTGGTGTCGGTGCCCTGCTCGCGCGAGGCGCCCTCGGTCAGTCCGTTCGCCCCGAAGCGGGCCGGCGCCGAACCGGCCGCCACCCACCGCCCGGAGCGCAGGCTCCACCAGGTGACCGTGCCCGTGGTGGCCCCTGTGACGGAGGCCTCGGCGGTGATCAGCTGGCTGCCGCCACCCGTGTCGGCCAGCCGCTGCGGCAGCGGCTGGTCCGCCGGGGGCCGGGCCCCGGTGAGGGCGGTGAGGACGAGCAGGACCGAACAGGCCACCAGGCATCTGCGCATGTCCCGGACCGTAATCCGGCCCGTGCGGCACCACCTGCGCGCCTGCTCCGTACGGCCCAACAGCTCACCGCGCGGGCGGCATCGCGGGCAGCGGGAGCGGCAACCCCGGCAGCCCGTCGAGGCTGGTGGCGATGTGCTCCTTCTTCTCGAAGTAGGCGCTGAGCGAGGCGTCGTCATCGCGCGAGAAGCGGCTGGCGTGCAGGGGCCGGTCCTCGTCGTACGACATGAAGGGGACCGCGTATCCGCAGCTGTCCCGGATCAGTTCGGCCGACACCACGATGATCGCCCGCAGCCCGTGCAGGGTGTGGTCGACCTCGCCGAACCGGCCGAGGAGCCCGGCGAATCGGGGGTCGTCCCGGAAGACCGCCTCCCCGCTGCCGTGCACCCGCACGATGTTCGGCGGCCCCTGGAAGGCGCACCACATCAGGGTGATCCGGCCGTTCTCGCGGAGGTGCGCGATCGTCTCGGCGCTGCTCCCGGCGAAGTCCAGGTACGCCACCCGAAGCTCGTCGAGCACCACGAAGGAGCCGCTGACGCCCTTGGGGGAGAGGTTCACCGTGCCGTCGCCGTCAAGCGGCGCGGTCGCCGTGAAAAAGATGTGCTGCTCCTCGATGAAGGTCCGCAGCCGCCCGTCGATGCGTTCGTACGTCTTTCCCATGCGTTCGAGTATCTGCCCCGGACCCCCGGCGGGCAGGGGTATTTCATTGGCTGGGACAGGCGCGGCCGGCCGGCCGCGGCAGCCGCTGGGCAGCCACCCGCACCGGACGCGGGCGTTCCGCCGCCGCCCGGTCGGGTGCCGGCAGCAATCGGTGTGACTCCCACGCAAGGACGGCGGCCGAGGTCAGACGCGGAGAGGGCGTCCCGACCACGCGCTGTTCGCCCCCGGGGCCATCTCCGGCGGCCTGTCACCTGCGGCTTTGACAAAGCATACGGAGGAACGCATAATTATACCTGTCAGCGATTGGACCGTAAGGAGAAACCCGTGACCGAGCGCGTCGTACTCGCCTACTCGGGCGGTCTGGACACCTCAGTCGCCATCGGCTGGATCGCCGAGGAGACGGGCGCCGAGGTCATCGCCGTCGCGGTGGACGTCGGCCAGGGCGGCGAGGACCTGGACGTCATCCGCAAGCGCGCGCTCGCCTGCGGTGCGGTCGAGGCCGAGGTCGCGGACGCGAAGGACGAGTTCGCCGAGGAGTACTGCCTCCAGGCGATCAAGGCCAACGCCCTCTACATGGACCGCTACCCGCTGGTCTCCGCCCTGTCCCGTCCGGCCATCGTCAAGCACCTGGTCGCCGCCGCGGACAAGCACGGTGCCACGGTGGTCGCCCACGGCTGCACCGGCAAGGGCGACGACCAGGTCCGCTTCGAGGCAGGGATCTCCGCGCTCGGCCCCGACCTGAAGTGCATCGCCCCGGTCCGTGACTACGCCATGACCCGGGACAAGGCGATCGCCTTCTGCGAGGAGAAGAACCTCCCGATCGCGACCACCAAGAAGTCCCCGTACTCCATCGACCAGAACGTCTTCGGACGCGCCGTGGAGACGGGCTTCCTGGAGGACATCTGGAACGCGCCGATCGAGGACATCTACGAGTACACCGCGGACCCGGCCACCCCGCGCGAGGCCGACGAGGTCGTCATCTCCTTCGAGGCGGGGGTGCCGGTCGCCGTCGACGGCAGGCCCGTCACCGTGCTCCAGGCCATCCAGCAGCTCAACGAGCGGGCCGGCGGCCAGGGCATCGGCCGGATCGACATGGTCGAGGACCGGCTCGTGGGCATCAAGTCCCGTGAGGTGTACGAGGCACCGGGCGCGATCGCGCTGATCACCGCCCACCAGGAGCTGGAGAACGTCACCGTCGAGCGCGAACTGGCCCGCTACAAGCGGCAGGTCGAGCAGCGCTGGGGCGAGATGGTCTACGACGGCCTGTGGTTCTCCCCGCTCAAGCGCGCACTGGACGGCTTCATCAACGAGGCCAACCAGCACGTCACCGGCGACATCCGGATGACCCTGCACGCCGGCCGGGCCGTCGTCACCGGCCGCAGGTCGAGCGAGTCGCTGTACGACTTCAACCTCGCCACCTACGACTCCGGCGACACCTTCGACCAGTCCGGGGCGCAGGGCTTCATCGAGATCTTCGGCCTCTCGTCGAAGATCGCGGCCAAGCGTGACCTGGTCTGACCCCTCCCCGTTACGTCACCGCCTCCCCGGCCGCCCGCGCGGGGAGGCGGTCGCACATCCACCCCCTTGTTCTTCCGAGGAGCACGCAGTGAGCAACGGCAACAGCGACGTACGTCTCTGGGGCGCCCGTTTCGCCGACGGCCCGGCCGAGGCGCTGGCCAGGCTGTCCGCGTCCGTCCACTTCGACTGGCGCCTGGCGCCGTACGACATCGCCGGCTCCCGGGCCCACGCGCGCGTCCTCAACAAGGCGGGGCTGCTCACCGAGGACGAGCTGAAGCGGATGACCGCCGGCCTCGACCAGCTGGAGGCGGATGTCGCCGACGGCTCGTTCACCGGCACGGTCGCCGACGAGGACGTCCACACCGCGCTGGAGCGCGGCCTGCTGGAGCGGCTCGGCCCCGATCTCGGCGGAAAGCTGCGGGCCGGACGCTCCCGCAACGACCAGATCGCCACGCTCTTCCGGATGTACCTGCGCGACCACGCCCGGATCATCGGCGGACTCGTCGCCGAGCTGCAGGACGCCCTGGTCGGCCTCGCCGAGGCCCACCCGGACGTGGCCATGCCCGGCCGTACACACCTCCAGCACGCCCAGCCGGTGCTCTTCGCCCACCACGTCCTGGCCCATGTGCAGTCCCTGTCCCGGGACGCCGAGCGGCTGCGCCAGTGGGACGAGCGGACCGCCGTGTCCCCGTACGGCTCGGGCGCACTCGCCGGTTCCTCGCTCGGTCTGGACCCGGAGGCGGTCGCGGCCGACCTCGGCTTCGAGCGCGGTTCGGTGGCCAACTCCATCGACGGCACGGCCTCGCGGGACTTCGTCGCCGAGTTCGCGTTCGTCACCGCGATGATCGGCGTCAACCTCTCCAGGATCGCCGAGGAGATCATCATCTGGAACACGAAGGAGTTCTCCTTCGTCACCCTGCACGACGCCTTCTCCACCGGCTCCTCGATCATGCCGCAGAAGAAGAACCCCGACATCGCCGAACTGGCCCGGGGCAAGTCGGGACGGCTCATCGGCAACCTCACCGGACTGATGGCCACGCTCAAGGCCCTGCCGCTCGCGTACAACCGCGATCTCCAGGAGGACAAGGAGCCGGTCTTCGACTCCTGCGACCAGCTCGAGGTCCTGCTGCCCGCCTTCACCGGCATGATGGCCACGCTCACCGTCAACCGGGAGCGCATGGAGGAGCTGGCCCCGGCCGGCTTCTCGCTCGCCACCGACATCGCCGAGTGGCTGGTCAAGCAGGGCGTGCCGTTCCGGGTCGCCCACGAGGTCGCGGGCAGTTGCGTCAAGGAGTGCGAGCGGCACGGCATCGAGCTCGACGAGCTGACCGACGAGCAGTTCGCCAAGATCTCCGAGCACCTCACCCCGGAGGTCCGCACGGTCCTCGACGTGGCCGGCGCACTGGCCTCCCGCAGCGGCCGCGGTGGCACCGCGCCCTCCGCGGTCGCCGTCCAGCTGGCCGAGGTCAAGTCGGACCTCGCGACGCAGCACGCCTGGGCGGCGGCCCGTAAGTAGCCGGACGGGCATCGCGGGCTACGTTGGGGGTAGTCGAGATTCCTGCCGACGACGAGGAGCCCGCGATGCCGTTCGCACGACTGACCGCAGCGACCACCCCGACCGCCCACATCGGGCTGGGTCTGGCAGCGGTCGGCAGGCCCGGCTACATCAATCTCCACCGTGACCGCGACCTGCCGGGCGAGCGCAGCGTCGACGCGCTGCGCGCCCGCACGTACGAACTGCTCGACGCCGCCTACGCCCAGGGCGTCCGCTACTTCGACGCGGCCCGCTCGTACGGCCTCTCCGAGGAGTTCCTCGCCGACTGGCTGACGGCCCGGCCCGAGGTGCGTGACGTCGTCATCGGGAGCAAATGGGGCTACACCTACACCGCGGACTGGAGTGTCGACGCCGAGGCGCACGAGGTCAAGGACCACAGCCTCGCCACCTACGAGCGTCAGCGTGCCGAGACCGCCGCACTGCTCGGAGACCGGCTCGACCTCTACCAGATCCACTCCGTCACCGCGGACAGCCCCGCCCTGACCGACAAGGAGCTGCAGGCCCGGCTCGCCGCGCTCGCCGCCGAGGGGGTCAGTGTCGGCCTCTCCACCAGCGGACCCGCGCAGGCCGACGCGATCCGGGCCGCCCTCGCCGTCACGGTCGACGGCGAACCCCTCTTCCGTACCGTCCAGGCCACCTACAACGCGCTGGAGACCTCGGCCGGACCGGCGCTGGCCGAGGCCCACGCCGCCGGACTCACCGTGATCGTCAAGGAGGCCATGGCCAACGGACGGCTCGCGGGCACGGAGGCCCCGGCCGTGGTGCGGGAGATCGCCACCGAGGAGGGGCTGGGCAGCGACGCGGTCGCCCTGGCGCTGGTGCTGCACCAGCCGTGGGCCGGGGTCGTGCTCTCCGGCGCCGCGACCGTCACCCAGCTGGCGGGCAACCTCCACGCGGCCGTCCTGGACCTCGACGACGAACGGCGGGCCCGGCTGGACGCCCTGGTGGAGGAGCCGGAGGCGTACTGGCGGCACCGGGCGTCGCTGCCCTGGAGCTGAGCCCCCCGCGATCCGCTGGGGCACGGCGGTCACATCGGAGGGGTTTGCCGCGTCAGTGCTGTGACGGCACATGACGCAGGAGGACGACTGTGGACGAGACCGAGTTCCTGGCGGCACGCTTCGAGGCGAACCGGACGCATCTCAGGGCCGTGGCCTACCGGATGCTCGGCTCCGCGAGCGAGGCGGAGGACGCGGTCCAGGAAGCATGGATCCGGCTCGGCCGGTCGGACGGGAAGGCGATCGACAACCTGTCCGGCTGGCTGACGACCGTGGTCGGGCGGGTCTGCCTGGACATGCTGCGCTCACGCCGGGCCCGCCGTGAGGAGCCCCTGGACACCGGGGCGGCCGCGGAGCCGGGCCCGCCTGTACCCGACACGTCGCAGGGCCCGCCGCTCGGCAGCGACCCGGAGCAGCAGGCGCTGATCGCCGACTCGGTGGGCCTCGCGATGCTCGTCGTGCTCGAGACGCTCGACCCGGCCGAGCGGCTCGCCTTCGTGCTGCACGACATGTTCGCCGTGCCCTTCGACGAGATCGCCCGCGTCGTGGACCGTACCCCCGCCGCCGCCCGGCAGCTCGCCAGCCGGGCCCGCCGCCGGGTGCGGGGTGTCGACCCGGTGCCCGACCCGGGGGCGGCCCGCCGCCGTGAGGTCGTCGACGCCTTCCTGGCCGCCGCCCGCGACGGGGACTTCGACGCGCTCGTCGCCGTGCTCGACCCCGATGTCGTGGTCCGCTCCGACGGCAGCGCCACCGAGCCCCCCACGCTGGTGCGCGGGGCCGCGAACGTGGCCGGGCGCGCGATCATGTTCGCGCCGTTCTCCAGGTCGGCGAGGTTCGCGCTGGTCGACGGCGCGCCGGCCGTCATCGGCGAGCGCGACGGGCGGCGCTTCTCGGTGATGACGTTCACGATCGAGCGAGGGAAGGTCACCGAACTCTTCGTGATCTACGACCCGGCCCGGCTGCCCGGCCTCGACCTGACCCTCCTCGCCGACTGAGACGGACCGGCGCGCGTGACCGGGGTCAGGGCGTCGTGAGGACGACGAGCTGCCGGGTCGCCCGGGTCATCGCGACATAGCGGTCGACCGTTCCTTCGATGCCCTCGCCGAACCTCTCCGGATCGACGAGGACGACCAGGTCGAACTCCAGCCCCTTCGTCAGCTCCGGGGCCAGCGACCTGACGCGGGCCGTCGTCGGCCGGAACGTCGGATCGCCGATGACGCAGGCGATCCCGTCGGCATCGCCTGCGAGCCAGGTGTTGAGGACCGAGTCCAGCTCCGCGACCTGTCCGTGCACGACGGGCAGACCGCTGCTGCGGATGGACGTAGGGACGTTGGCGTCCGGGAGCACCTCCCGGATGACCGGCTCGGCCTCCGCCATGATCTCTTCCGGCGTCCGGTAGTTGATGCTGAGGGAGGCCAGACGGATCCGGTCGAGCCCGATCCGCCTCAGCCGTTCCTGCCACGACTCGGTGAACCCGTGACGGGCCTGGGCACGGTCCCCCACGATGGTGAAGCTCCCGGACGGGCAGCGGATCAGCAGCATCTGCCACTCCGCGTCGGTCAGCTCCTGGGCCTCGTCCACGACGACGTGCGCGAACGGCCCGGCGAGCAGGTCGGGTTCGGTGCCGGGCACCGCGCTCCCGTCGACCAGGGCCTCCTGAAGGTCCTGGCCGTGCAGCATCGTCACCGCACCCTCGCCGTCGTCGTCCGCCTGCAGCAGGGTGTCGATGACCTTGGACATGTGCTCGCGCTCTGCGGCCAGGACGGCCTGGTGCCGGCGGCTGCGGCGTGACGCCTCCGGATCGCCGAGCCGCTGCCGTGCCGCGTCCAGGAACGGCAGGTCGGACACGGTCCAGGCCTGGGGGTCCGGGCGCTGGAGCAGGGACACCTCCTCGCGGCTGAGCCAGGGGGCACACCTGCGCAGGTACGCGGGGACCGACCACAGGTCGCCCACGACGTCGGCCGCCTCCAGCAGCGGCCACGCCCGGTCGAAGGTGGCGAGCAGCTCCCGGTTCTTCAGCAGCGACTTGCGGAGCACGTCGTCGGCGACATCGCCCTCGTGCTTGTCCACCAGGATCGTGAGCAGTTCGGCCCGGACCTGGTCACGCGCCTCGTTGTGCGGGGTGCCGGGTTCCGCCGCCTCGAAGGCCACGGCCCAGTCGCCGGGGCTCAGCCAGATGTCGGACCAGTGGGTGGTGACCGTCATCCCCTTCGTGGGCGGCTCCTCGTAGAACCTGGCGGCCGCGTCGACCGCCTTCACCAACCGGGCGGAGGACTTCAGCCGGGCCACGGCCGGATCGGTCTCGGAGGCGGCCGCGGCGCCTTCGGTGACGAGGTCGCGCAGGGTGCAGGTCTGCACGCCCTCCTCACCGAGGCTGGGCAGGACGTCGGCGACGTAGCCCAGGTAGGGCTGGTGCGGACCGACGAACAGCACGCCGCCGCGCCGGTGGCCCAGGCGTGGGTCGGAGTAGAGGAGGTAGGCGGATCGGTGCAGCGCGACCACGGTCTTGCCGGTGCCCGGACCGCCGTCGACGACGAGCGCTCCGCGGGACCCCGCGCGGATGATGGCGTCCTGGTCGGCCTGGATGGTGCCGAGCACGTCCCGCATCCGCGCCGAGCGGTTGCTGCCCAGGCTGGCGATGAACGCGGACTGGTCGTCGAGCGCGGCGTGGCCGGCGAACCCGTCCGCCGTGAACACCTCGTCCCAGTAGTCACTGATCCGGCCGCGCGTCCAGCGGTACCTGCGGCGGCTCGCCAGCCCCATCGGGTTGGCGTGGGTGGCTCCGAAGAACGGCTCGGCCGCCGGGGAGCGCCAGTCGACGAGCAGCCGGCGGCCCGAGCTGTCGGTGAGGCCGAGCCGGCCGATGTACATGGGTTCGCCGTCGTCCGCCGCGACCATGTGTCCGAGGCAGAGGTCGAGACCGAAGCGGCGCAGCGCGCGCAGGCGGGAGGTCAGCCGGTGGATCTCCACGTCCCGGTCCATCGCCTGCCGGCCCGCACCGCCGGGCGTTCTGCGCTCGGCGTCCAGCCGTTCGGTCAGCTCGGCGATCGACTCGTCGAGGCACTCCGCGATGGCCGCGAAGTGCTGCTCGTCGCCGTCGATCAGTGCCGGGTCGGCCTTGGGGGAGAGGCGGTCGGGAAGGGCGAACGCACTGGTGGTCAGGGGATTCACGTCATCAGCTCCGATCTGGGGCCGCTTGCGGTCGGTGCGCGCGGCAGGGCGCCCGGACCCGTGCGACGTACCCGGTGGCCGGGACGGACGATGCTCCGTCCGTGCCGGCCCCGTGGTCGTCGCCGGTCGCGGGTCGCGTGGGTTTGCGGGTTCTCGTGTACCGGGGTGCTCGCTGGGTGGCTCTGTTCGGCTCACCCGGGCATGGGCGGCCTCTCCGGCGGTCCGGCATCCCGGCACGACCCGTACGCCGACAACAGCACACCCACTACATGACTCCCGTTCCGCAGAATTCAGCCCTGGACCGATGATTCTGCGCCATGACGGGGGCCTTGCCGCAAGCCCCCCCATGCGCTATAAGTTGAAAGTGGCAAGGAGTGGGTTCGTGACCGCTCGAACCTCCCGGCCACAGACCCCCGGCCCGTGACGCGAGCCCATCGTGCGCTCCTTCTCCGCCCACCACAATGGCGGAATGATCGGCAACCGAATCACACACCGTACGGCCGACGGCATCCGCATACCCGGAACCTGGCGGCACGCCTTCATCTGCAACGGTGGGACGTTCTTCCTCACGGATCTCTTCATCTACGCCGACGGGCTCATCGACTGCTGGGGCCTGGTCACCCTCGACGAGTTCGAGCGGAAACTGCGCTCCGGCTGGGTGGCGACCGAGCTCCCGGACGGCGCCCGGGCTTCGGCCCACGACCTGGCCGCGTGGACGTTCCACGAGCCGCGCGTCCGGTTCACCCCCGAGCTTCTGCTCGCCGAAGTGCGGGACACCGTCGATCAGTTGAACGGGCGCCCCGACTCCACCGCCCGGTGCATGGCCGCCGTCGACACCTTCCTCGCCGACCGGACCGAGGAGAACCGCGCCGCGGCGCGCGGCGCCTATCTCGCGATCCCCGTCACCCAGCGGCGCTACGCGCTGGGTGACATGGACCGCAAGGACCAGCCGCTCCAGGTGCTGGTGGCCGGGCCGGGAGGTGTGCCGGAGGACCGGCCCGAGAGGATCGTCTCGCAGGAGGTGTACGACGAGGCCGTCGGCTACTTCGAGGAGCGGGCCCGGGCGATCGCCGACGCGTCCTCCCGGATCCCGGCGGACGGGCCGCCGACACCGTACGCACCGGCGGTCAAGCTGAACCACTCCTATCCGCGCAAGCGGCTCGACGATCCGGGCACGGTGGCGCTGCGCGGCGACTACCCCGCGCCCATCGAGCTCGACGGCGCCACCTACGCGTCGGTCGCCCACGCCTACTGGGCCCTGTCGGTCGCGGATCCCACCCTGCGGGCCGCCGTCGCCGGGGCCGGCACCTCGTACGAGGCGCGCGAACTGGCCGCCCGCGCCACCCGGCGCGAAGGCTGGGCGCACGCCCGGACCGCGGTGATGACCATCCTGCTGCGCGCCAAGTACACCCAGCATTCCCGACCTGGCGGAGATCCTGCTGGCAACCGACGACGCCACCCTCGTCTACGACGAGGCGGACTCCCTCTTCTGGGGCGACAACGCCGGCCGCGGCCGGAACTGGACGGGCCGTCTGCTCGAACTCGTCCGCTCCGAACTCCACGCGCACCGGGCCGGAATCGGGTGACACGCCCCCGGGCCGCCGGACGGAAGCGATGAGACATTCCTGTCTCATGTGGGCTACTGTCGTCTCATGAGTCTGGATCGTGAGCAGGTGCTGCGCAGCGCCGCCGCCCTGCTGACCCGTAAATCGACCGCCACCATGGACGAGGTCGCCAGGGCCGCGGGCATCGGCCGCGCCACCCTGCACCGCCACTTCGCCGGACGGGACGCCCTGGTCAGGGCACTGGAGGAGCTGGGGATCCAGGAGTTCGAAGCGGCCCTGGACGCCGCGGAGCTCGACCGGGGCACCTCGCAGGAGGCGCTGCGCCGCTTCGTCGCGGCCGTCGAGCCGAGCGCCGGGCTGCTCTCCTTCCTGGTGACCGAGAACCAGCTCTTCGAGGGCGACGAACTGAACGAGGGCTGGGACCGGCTGGACGCCAGGGTCTCCGCCTTCTTCCGGCGCGGCCAGGAGCGCGGTGAATTCCGCATCGACCTGACCCCGGCCTGGCTGACCGAGGCCCTCTACGGGCTCATCGGCACCGGTGCCTGGGCCGTCCAGGTGGGCCGGGTGGCCGCGCAGGACTTCCAGTACATGATCGTCGAGTTGCTGCTCGGCGGCGCACGCCGGAGCGTGGAGCAATGAGCAGCATGGAACGGCAGCCGGAGCCTGTTACCGAACTGCGCCGCCCCGGGCGGTGGATCGCGCTGTCCGTGCTCGTGCTCGCGGTGCTGCTGGTGGCCGTGGACGCGACCGTCCTCGGCCTCGCCACACCGTTCCTGACCGAGGACCTCAAGCCGTCCGGCACCCAGCTGCTCTGGATCGGTGACGTCTACTCCTTCGTCATCGCCGGGCTCCTGGTCTCCATGGGCAGTCTCGGTGACCGCATCGGCCGCAAGAAGCTGCTGCTCTGCGGAGCCACCGCCTTCGGCGCGGTCTCGGTGCTCAACGCGTACGCGATGACGCCCGAGATGATGATCCTCGCGCGGGCCCTGCTGGGCGTCGCCGGTGCCACCCTGATGCCGTCGACCCTCGCCCTGATCCGCAACCTCTTCCACGACGCGCGGGAGCGGAGCCTCGCCATCGGCATCTGGGGGGCGATGGCATCCGCCGGTGCGGCGGTCGGGCCGGTCGTCGGCGGATTCCTCCTGGAGCACTTCTGGTGGGGCTCCGTCTTCCTGATCAACCTGCCGGTCATGGCCGTCCTCGTGGTGATCGGGATCAAGCTGATCCCCGAGTCGAAGAACCCCGCGCCCGGCCCGTGGGACATGGTCAGCGTGGGGCTCTCGCTCGTCGGCATGATCGGGGTCGTGTACGCCATCAAGGAGCTGGCGGCGCACGGGGGCAGCTGGGTGGTCGCCGTCGCGGGCATCGGGGGAGTGGCGGCGCTCGTCTGGTTCGTACGCCGGCAGTTCCGCCTCCCCGCACCCCTGCTGGACATGCGGCTCTTCCACCACCGGGGCTTCTCCGGCGCCGTGCTCGCCGATCTGCTGACCATCCTCGGCCTCTCGGGCCTGGTCTTCTTCCTCTCCCAGTTCCTGCAACTGGTCCAGGGGCGCGGGCCGCTGGAGGCGGGGCTGGCCGAGCTGCCCGCCGCCGTCGGAGCCGTCACCGCGGGTCTGCTGGCCGGAGTCACCGCCCGCCGCTTCACCGTGCGGTGGGTGGTGGCCGGAGGGCTCGGCGGGATCGGCCTGGCGCTGGCCGCGGTCGCCGCGATCCACAAGGACACCGCCTATCCGCTGATCGGTGCCCTCCTGCTGATCGTGGGTGTGGGGGCCGGCTTCGCCTTCACCGTGACCTCCGACGTGATCCTCTCCAGCGTCCCGAAGGAGCACGCCGGCTCCGCCTCCGCGGTCTCCGAGACGGCGTACGAGCTCGGAGCCGCCCTCGGTATCGCCCTGCTCGGGTCCATCGTCACCGGCGTCTACCAGGACTTCGCCACTCCGGCGGGTGTCCCGGACCCCACCTCGTCGGCCGCCCACGAATCACTGGGCGGCGCCGTGGAAGCGGCCAAGGTGCTCCCGGAGCAGCAGGGGGCCGCCCTGCTCTCCGCCGCCCAGGACGCTTTCGTCGACGGCCTGCGGCTGGCCTCGGTCTTCGGCGCCGCCGTCCTCCTGGCGACGGCGCTCGCGGCCTGGTTCCTGCTGCGCGGCCAGGAGCTGGAGGAAGGGATCGCGCCCTAGCGACCCGTACCGGACGCCGTCTCCCTGGGCCGTACGGGTGGAACGCACATGCGGAAGGGGCCGTACCGCCAACCGGGGTACGGGCCCTTCCGCATGTGCGTCGTTCTGTGTCCCGCTCGGGCTCAGGCGGCCTTCGCCTTCGTCGCGTAGATGTCGACGTACTCCTGGCCGGACAGCCGCATCACCTCGGCCATCACGGAGTCCGTCACCGCCCGCAGTACATAGCGGTCGCGGTCCATGCCCTCGTAGCGCGAGAACTCCATCGGCTCACCGAAGCGGACCGTGACCTTGCCCGGCTTCGGCACGCCGGAGCCGCCCGGCTGGAGCTTGTCCGTACCGATCATCGCGAACGGCACGACCGGCGCACCCGTCATCAGCGTCAGCCGTGCGATGCCCGTACGGCCACGGTAGAGACGGCCGTCGGGGGAGCGGGTGCCCTCCGGGTAGATCGCGAAGGCCTTGCCCTCCTCCAGCACCCGGCGGCCCGTCATCAGCGCCGCGACACCGCCGCGGCCGCCGTCCCGGTCCACCGGGATCATGCCGACACCCGTGAAGAACCAGGCCATCAGCCGGCCCTTGAGCCCCTTGCCCGTGACGTACTCGTCCTTGCCGATGAAGAACACCGGCCGGTCGCAGCAGATCGGCATGATCATCGAGTCGATGAACGTGAGGTGGTTCCCCGCGAGGATCACCGGCCCGGATCCCGGAATGTTCTCGATGCCCTCCACCCGCGGCCGGAACATCAGGCGCAGGATCGGTCCGAGCACTGCCTTGATGAGTGCGAGTCGGGACAACGGTTCCTCCGGTGTAGTGGCCGGGCCGGCCGAGCGACGGATTGAGCGGTCCATGCAGGTGAGGACGATACTCGCGGGTACTGCCTGATCGCACATCGGGTTCACGCAGTGGATACGCAGTGTTGACGCGTGTTTGCGCCATGTTGGCCCAGGTGCCGCCATCAGGACCGCCGAGATGCCTACGCTCGGGCCTCGCTCGGCAGGTGCCGGACATCACATGCGAGGAGCATTCATGACAGAGCGCGCGCAGGCCAATCCCGGACGACGGACCGTCATGGGCGTGGGGGCGGCGGTACTCGGTACCGCGGCCATCGGCCTCTCCGGGACGGCGCGAGCCGCCGGGAACACCGCCGAACGATCCGGCGGACACGGCGGCGGCCACCGCCTCGACCTCCCCGTGCCCACCGTCATCGGACACCGGGGCACCAGCGGATACCGCCCCGAGCACACCCTCGGCTCGTACCAGCTGGCCCTGGACATGGGCGCGCACGTCATCGAGCAGGACCTCGTGCCGACGAAGGACGGCCACCTCGTCTGCCGCCACGAGAACGACATCACCGCCACCACCGACGTCTCCCAGCACCCCGAGTTCGCAAACCGCAGGACCACCAGGACGGTCGACGGCGTCCCGCTCACGGGCTGGTTCACCGAGGACTTCACCCTCGCCGAACTGAAGACGCTGCGGGCCGTCGAGCGCATCCCGGGCAACCGCCAGCGGAACACGCTGTACGACGGCCGCTGGGAGATCCCCACCTTCGAGGAGGTCCTCCAGTGGGCCGAGCGGGAGGGCCGCAGGCGCGGAAAGAAGGTCTGGCTGTACGTCGAGACCAAGCACCCCACCTACTTCCGCGGTCTCGGCCTCGGCCTGGAGGAGCGGCTCGTCAAACTGCTGCGACGCTACGACCGCCACCGCGCCCAGTCGCCGCTCATCCTCCAGTCCTTCGAACCCACCAGCATCCAGCGGCTGGCGAAGCTCGTCGCCACCCCGGGCGTCGTCCTGCTGTCGGACGCCGGGACACAGCCCTGGGACTTCAAGGCGAACGGCGACCCGCGAACCACGGACGACCTGGTGAAGCCCGCGGGCCTCAAGTGGATCTCCTCCTTCGCCCGGGGCATCGGACCCACCCTGGACCTGATCATCCCCAAGGACGCCTCCGGCAAGCTCACCGCACCCACCACCCTGGTGCGCGACGCACACGCTCAGGGGCTGGTCCTGCACCCCTACACGATGCGCAACGAGAACACCTTCCTGCCCGCCGACTTCCGGCGCGGTACGGACCCCAACGCGTACGGCGACGCGTTCGGCGCCTTCGCCGCGTACTTCGCGACGGGCATCGACGGGATCTTCTCTGACAACCCGGACACGGCCCTGCTCGCGGCTGCGGACTTCGCCGCCGAGTAGCGGGCCCGGCCGGGCCGATGGCCAACGGGCGGCGTGCGGACGTCAGCACCCGGCCGGGGCGTGCCCCGGTCGGGTGGTGCTCACCCGGTTCGGCAGCCGGCGCCACGAGCAGCGCGTCGGGTGGGTGCATGACGCTGACCGACCTTCCCGCGGAGCTCCCCGCTGCCGTGGTCCGAAGCCTGTACCCGCTGGTCAGGGCCGAGGCGGGGGCGGAAGCCGCCGCCTCGGCCACCGGCGCCGCCGTCGACCCCGCCGACCTCGAACAGGCCGTCTGGATCCGCCTGCTGGAACGGTTGCCGAGGCACGGACCGCCGCAGGACGCGGTCCGCTGGGTGCGGAACACCGTGCGCGGCGAGGCCCGTCGGGCCCGCCGTACCGCCCGCCACGAACGCCCCTACCGCGACGAGAGGGCCCCGGACCCGGCCGGCTGTCCCGAGCGGGCGTTCGCCGGCGCCGACGAACGCCGGGTGCTGCGCGCTGCCGTGGACCGGCTGCCCGCCCGCTGCGCACGCCTGCTGACTGCGATGCTCGCGCCGAACGATCCCACCTACCGGGAGATCGCAGGGGAGTTGGGTATGTCACAAGGGAGTTTGGGCCCGATCCGTTCCAGATGCCTTGGATGTCTGCGCAGAATGCTGGCGGCGGAGGTTGTAGCTCCTGAACTGCGGGGAAAGGAGCGGTAGACAACCGGCGGATCAGATGAGCGGGAGGCATGCGCGGATGGGCATGAGCGTGATCATCTCGGCGGCGGGCACGGACGACGCCGAACAGATCTTGAAGCTCCAGTACCTCTGTTTTCAGAGCGAGGCGGAGCTCTACGGGAACTACCGGATCGACCCGCTCGTCCAGACCCTCGACTCGTTGCGCGCCGAGATCGCCACGGACCTGGTGTTCGTGGCGCGGCTCGGTGACGAAGTCGTCGGTTCGGTACGGGGATCAGCGGATCAGGACGGCACCGGACAGATTGGGCGGCTCTGCGTCCACCCCAGACTCCAGGGACACGGACTCGGCGCCCGGCTGCTGCGGGCCGCGGAGTCCGCACTCGCCGACCAGCGGTCGGCCACCCGGTTCCGGCTGCACGCCGGCCACCTCAGCGAGAGCAATCTGCGGCTCTACCGCCGCGCGGGCTACGCACCCGTCGGCAACGCCACCGGCAACGACGGCGTCCGGATGATCCTGTTGGAGAAGGAGGCCACGGCCGCCGCGTACGTCACCAGCGCCTGACCTGCCGGACAGCCCCGAGGGCTGTCCCGTGATCCCCGATGGGCGCGCGACGCCGGCTACGGCGCCTCGCCGCGTTGTCGGAACGCCCGAATACATCAAGTATGCGGACGTTCCTCCGCCTTGCGATGCACCGCGTCGGACGCCGCGCGCTGATCCACCAGGGATTGCGGGACAGTCCTCAGGCGGCCTTCGCGCGGCGCAGCCAGATCATCCCGGTGACCGGCAGGATCACCGGGATGAGCAGGTAACCCGCGCCGAAGTCCGACCAGACGGTGGCGTCCGCGAACGCGGACGGGTCGGCCAGCGTCCACGTCCCCACGATCAGCACCCCAACGAGTTCGGCGGCGCAGCAGACCAGCGCCGTCCGGCGAGCCTTCTCCCCGCCGCGCACCAGCGAGTAGGTGATGAAGCCGTAGACGAGCGCGGCGACGGCCGACAGCACGTAGGCCAGTGGCGCCCTGTCGAAGTCCAGGATCATCTGGACGACCGCACGGGACGCCGCCGCCACGGTGAACACGCCGTAGAACCAGACCAGTACGCGGCCCGGACCGGTGCCCAGATCGAAGGGCTTCTTCTCGCCGGTGGCTGCCGCGGGGGTGCTATCGGTGTCGGTCACGGTCAGTTTCCCCAGATGTCGTAGAGCCGTACTTCGAGAACGGCCAGCACCACCGCGCCCGCCGCCACCGTCACCGAACCCCAGCGGGTCCGCTCGCTCAACGACAGGAAACCCGCCGCCGGTACGGCGAGGAAGGCCCCGGCCAGATACGCGATGAAGATGGTCATGCCCTGCTCCGGCCGCTCGCCGCGGGCGAGCTGCACGATCCCCACCACCAGCTGCGCCAGCGCCAGCACCGACACCACGGCCATCCCGATGAAGTGCCAGTCCTTGGTCGGCTGGTCCCGGTAGGCGGCGAATCCGCACCAGGCGGCGAGGGCGAGGGCGGCCACGCCGACCGCGATCGTCAGGGCGTCAAGCATGAGCCGAGGGTATTACGGGCCACGGGCCCCGCCGCGTGCGCCCCCGTACCCGGGCACCACCGCGACCGTGGCCTTGGCCACAGCCCGCCACCGCTCCGGCCCGGCGGCTGCTGTCGGCGCCGCGCATCAGGCCGCGGTATCAATGCAGGTCACAGGGGTGAGTCCGGAAAACCGCGGAGCCGGTGCGCCCCGCTCGGGACGCCATCCACGGCCGTCCGCTATGCGGACAAGCGGTTCGAGCGGAACGTTACGTCTGTTTTACTTGGGGCATGACCACGACGAGCAGCCGCACCCTTGCGACCGAGGCGATCACGACGCCCGGTGCTCGTTGTATGTGTCGAATGCGCGCCTTCTGAGGGCCCCCGCCTGAGCCTCGCGCCCCAAAGCGAGGACGAGCCCGCCCGAGCACTCCGCCCCGCGGTCACCACCGCGCAGGGCTGTGCCGAGACCCCGCTCGAAACGTCCGATCGAACGTCCGGAAAGTCTCACCGGACGAATGCCCCGTGCCCGGCGGACACCGCGCCGCGCACTCGACAGTGACGGAAACCCTGTGATCACCACTACGGGCCTCACGAAGGTCTACCAGTCGCGCGACCGCGAGGTCACCGCTCTGGACGGCGTCGACCTGCACGTCCGCGAGGGTGAGGTGTACGGCGTCATCGGCCAGAGCGGCGCCGGAAAATCATCCCTGATCCGCTGCGTCAACCTGCTGGAACGCCCCACCTCCGGCACCGTGACCGTGGCCGGCCAGGACCTCACGGCCCTCGCCGGCCGGGGCCGCCGGGCCGGCAAGGAACTGCGCGAGGCGCGCAGCCGCATCGGCATGGTCTTCCAGCACTTCAACCTGCTCGCCTCCCGCACCGTCCAGGACAACGTCGAACTCCCGCTGGAGATCCTCGGCGTCTCCGGCCGCGAACGCACCCGCAAGGCCCTCGAACTCCTCGACCTGGTCGGCCTCGCCGACAAGGCCAAGGCCTACCCGGGCCAGCTCTCCGGCGGCCAGAAGCAGCGCGTCGGCATCGCCCGCGCACTCGCCGGCGACCCCAAGGTGCTGCTCTCCGACGAGGCGACGTCGGCCCTGGACCCCGAGACCACCCGCTCCATCCTCCAACTGCTGCGCGACCTCAACCAGCAGCTCGGCCTCACCGTCCTGCTCATCACGCACGAGATGGACGTCGTCAAGACGGTCTGCGACTCCGCCGCGCTGATGCGGAAGGGCCGCATCGTCGAGTCCGGAACGGTCGGCGGACTCCTCGCCACACCCGGCTCCGAACTGGCCCACGAACTGTTCCCGGTCGGCGGCAGCGCCTCCGGCCCGGACCGCACGGTCATCGACGTCACCTTCCACGGCGAGGCCGCCGGACAGCCGGTGATCTCGCAGCTCTCCCGTACGTACAACATCGACATATCGATCCTGGGTGCCGCGATGGACACCGTCGGCGGCAAGCAGATCGGCCGGATGCGCATCGAGCTGCCCGGCCGCTTCGAGGAGAACGTCGTGCCGATCGGCTTCCTGCGCGAGCAGGGCCTGCAGGCCGAGCTCGTCGAGGACACGGACGCCGTACCCGCACAGCTCACCAAGGAGGTGGCCAAGTGACCTGGTCAGAAATGCAGCCGCTGCTGACGCAGGGCACCGTCGACACCCTCTACATGGTGCTGTGGTCCGCGCTCGTCACCGTCCTGGTCGGACTGCCCCTCGGCGTCCTGCTCGTCCTCACCGACAAGGGCGGACTGCTGCGGAACACCCCGGTGAACAAGGTCATCGGCGTGATCGTGAACATCGGCCGCTCGCTGCCGTTCATCATCCTCCTGATCGCCCTGATCCCCTTCACCACCTGGGTCGTCGGCACCTTCATCGGCCCGACCGCGATGATCGTGCCGCTCGCCGTCGGTGCCATCCCGTTCTTCGCCCGGCTCGTCGAGACGGCGGTGCGCGAGGTCGACCACGGGCTCGTCGAAGCCGTCCAGTCCATGGGCGGATCCATCCCCACGATCGTCCGCAAGGTGCTGCTGCCGCAGGCCCTGCCGTCGCTCGTCTCCGGCATCACCACCACCGTCATCGTGCTCATCGGGTACTCGGCGATGGCCGGCGCGGTCGGCGGCGAAGGCCTCGGCTCCAAGGCCGTCACCTACGGATTCCAGCGCTTCGACAACCAGTTCATGCTCATCACCGTCGCGCTGCTGATCGTCATCGTGACCGTCATCCAGCTGATCGGTGACGGAGCCGTACGCCTGCTGGCCCGCCGCGGCCGCACCACCTCCTGACCTCCCCCCACACAGGCCCGCACTCCTTGTCCGGGCTGCACCACCATCACCACCGGAAAGAGGCACTCTTCGTGCGTAAGAACATCAAGATCACCGCGGCTGCCGCCGCCACCGCCGCCCTCGCGTTCGGCCTCACCGCCTGCGGCACCGACTCCGACCCGGCGTCCAAGAGCGAGACCGGCGCCGGAGCCGACACCTCCAAGGCCCTCGTCGTCGCCGCGTCCCCGACACCGCACGCCGACATCCTGAACTTCGTCAAGAAGAACCTGGCGGAGAAGGCCGGCCTCAAGCTGGAGGTCAAGGAGTTCACGGACTACGTCCTGCCGAACACCGCCACCGAGTCCGGCCAGGTCGACGCCAACTTCTTCCAGCACCAGCCCTACCTCGACGACTTCAACAAGAAGAACAACACCCACCTGGTGTCCGTCGGCACCGTGCACCTGGAGCCCCTCGGCCTTTACTCCAAGAAGGTCAAGGACCTGGACGGCATCAAGTCCGGCCAGACCATAGCCGTGCCGAACGACACCACCAACGAGGGCCGCGCCCTCCAGCTGCTCGCGGGCAAGGGCCTGATCACCCTCAAGGACGGCGTCGGAACCAGCGCCAAGCTGAGCGACATCACCGACAAGAAGGGCCTGAAGTTCAAGGAGCTTGAGGCCGCGACCGTCCCCCGCGCCCTGAACGACGTCGACGCCGCGGTCATCAACGGCAACTACGCCATCGAGGCCAAGCTCAAGCCCGCCAAGGACGCCCTGGTGCTCGAGAAGGCCGAAGGCAACCCGTACGCCAACCTCATCGCCGTGAAGAAGGGCAACGAGAAGGACCCCCGCGTCCAGAAGCTCGTGAAGCTCCTCCACTCCGACGAGGTCAAGAAGTTCATCGAGGACACCTACCAGGGCTCGGTCATCCCGGCCTTCGGTACCGCAGCCAAGTCCTGACCCGCGCACGGCACTTGCCGGAACGGCCCCGCACACCCCGCCCGGGTGTGCGGGGCCGCGCCGTGCGGACCCGCCCATGCACAAGCGATGTCCGATGCTGCATGCTGTGCCTTTACACGGTCTTCGGCATGGAGCTGCGCATGACTTCCACCTTTCCGGACATCTCCATCAGCACGGATCGGTTGGTGCTGCGCCCCTTCGACATGGCCGACGTCCCCGCGTACATCGAGATGATGAACGACGAACTCGTCACCGCCTGGACCGAGGCACCCCACCCCTACACCCAGGTCGACGCCGAACGCTGGGTGCGCAGGATCGCTCCCGCGCAGCGCACCAAGGGTGACGGCATCGTCTTCGCCGTCACCGAGTTCCTCACCCAGCGCCTCGTGGGCTCCGTCCGCCTGCACAACACCGACTGGCGCACCCTGGCCACCGAGGCCGCCTACATCACCGCCCCCTGGGCGCGCGGCGAGGGTTACGCCACCGAGTCGGTGCTCGCCCTCGCCCAGTGGCTGTTCAGGGACCAGGGCTTCGAGCGGATCGAACTGCGCACGGCCGCCGACAACACCGCCTCCCAGCAGGTCGCCCAGAAGCTCGGCTGCATCAGCGAGGGAATCCTCCGCAACGCCCGCATAGCGCGCTCACAGACCGAGGACGGGGGCTGGGCCGACATCAGGACCGACCTGATCGTCTGGGGACTGCTCCCCGAGGACCTGGAGGGAGTCGCCGAGCAGCTCGCCGACGCCGGTGGATACGGTACGTACAACGACTGGAACTGACCCTCCCGGTCCGGCGTACGCACCCGCCGGCACGGACCGGGTGATCCCGCCCCGGCCACCCCGGGGCTTCCAGCCCACCCCCGCGACAACTCCAGGAGACTGACGACAGATGGCCGACCGGGTCACAGTGATCGGCTGGGACGGCTCACCACTGACCGGAGCGGCCACCGCGGCGCTCTCCGCCGCCACGCTCGTCGCCGGGGCCGCCCACCACCTCGCTCTTCCCGAGGTCCCGCAGGCTGCGGAACGGATCCGGCTCGGCTCCGTCGACCTGGCCGCCCGGCGGATCGCGGGCCACCGCGGCAGCGCCGTGGTCCTCGCCGACGGCGACCCGGGATTCTTCGGAGTGGTACGCACCCTGCGCGCCCCCGAGCACGGTCTCGAAGTCGAAGTGGTGCCCGCCGTCTCCGCCGTCGCCACCGCCTTCGCCCGCGCCGGCATGCCGTGGGAGGACGCCCAGACCGTCGTCGCCCACCCCCGCACCCTGCGCCGCGCAGTGAACGTCTGCCGCGCCCACCACAAGGTCGCCGTCCTCACCTCGCCCGGTGCTGGACCCGCCGAACTCGCCCTGCTGCTCGAAGGCGTCCACCGCACGTTCGTCATCTGCGAGGAGCTCGGCACCGCCCGCGAGCAGGTCACCGTCGTCACCTCCGAGAAGGCCGCCGACCACGTCTGGCGCGACCCCAACGTCGTCATCGTCATCGGCGGCGGACCCGAACAGCGCGCCGACGGGGCCTGGATCGCGGGCCGCCACCCCGCCTACCCCCAGGGCGTACGCGGCTGGGCACTGCCCGCCGGCGCCTACCGGGGCGAAGGCGCGGACCCGGCGGGGGAGAGCGGCGAGGGCGAGACGCCCGGACTGCGCGCCGCCCAACTCGCCCATCTCGGTCCCCGCACCGGTGACCTGGTCTGGGACATCGGCTCGGGCAGCGGCGCCCTCGCCGTGGAGGCGGCCCGGTTCGGTGCGGCGGTCCTGGCCGTCGACAGCGACCCGGACGCCTGCGACCGCACCGCGGGGGCGGCCCGGACCTTCGGGGTCCAGCTCCAGGTGGTGCAGGGCCGCGCCCCGCACGTGCTGGAACGGCTGCCCGAGCCCGATGTCGTACGGATCGGGGGCGGCGGCGTCCGCGTCGTCACGGCCGTCGCCGACCGCAGGCCGGAACGGATCGTCACCCACGCCTCGAACCGGGACGAGGCCGAGGCCCTGGGCGCCGCCCTCGCCGAGAACGGCTACACGGTCTCCTGCTCGCTCCTGCAGTCCGTCGAACTCGACACGGCCGCATGGTCGGAGCGCGAACGCTCGGTCGTCTTTCTGCTGTCCGCACTGCGTTCGGACCTCGCCCCCTGACCCCGTCGCCATACGGCGGGAGGTAGGCTGGCCGATCGTTGCACCGCGCCCGGACCTTCGTCGCTTCGTTCGTCAATGTCCGGAAAAGGGGACCGGTTTGGCCCCCGTTGTGGTACGGCAGAACCGGGGGACGCGCAACGTGGCGCAGTCCACAGCGAGCCGTGGCGAAATGAGCTGCCGCGGCGGCGAACGACCGCGAGAATGCAGTATGTCCGCGACCGTTTCGTGCCGCGCGGCGCGCCCGCTCGTTCCACTGGACGAGCGCCTGTGTGCCGTGGTCGGGCGTCCCGGGCGAAGGGCGGAAGGAGCACTGACGATGGGCGAGGGGTACGCATGAGTGACACCGGCCAGATCCCGGGCGAGGGACTGCCGGAGAACGCAGGCATGGTGGAGCAGCCGGGCAACCCCGCCCCGGATGCCTACACCTTCCTCGATCCCTCCGAGCACGCGTCCGAGGACGACGACCTTCTGCTGATGCCGAGTCCCCAGGGTGCCTGGAGCGAGCCGCAGGCCGCCCCGGTTTCCGGCCAGTTCCCGGACGGCGCCGCCCCCCAGGCCCCGCTGCCCGAGCAGGGCGGGTACCAGCCCCGGCCGGCCCCGCAGCACCATGCCCAGGGCCCGGTCCAGCTCCAGGAGCAGGTCCAGCAGCAGGTCCAGGTCCCGGCGTACGCCATGCAGGCTCCCGCCGAGCCGCTGCCGAGGACCGGCCCGGGGACGCATGAGTCCGGCGGCCGGGACTCGGGCGCGGTCGACCTCAGCGGCGTGCGCATCCCGTCACCCGTCCCCGCCCCGGCGCAGGCCCAGGTGCCGGTGGCCCAGACCCAGGCACCCGCGCGCAGGCCGCTGCACCGCGGCCCGGCCTCGGCCGAGTCGGGCCCGTCCTACGGCGGTACGTCGGGCGGCGGCGTGGTCCGTTCGCTCGCAGACCGGGGCCCGGCGGGCGTGCCGCAGCCCGCGCAGGCCCAGGCACCCGCGCCGGTACCCACCCCCGCACGGCACGCGGGGCCGGTCACCGCCGAACCCGAGTACTTCGGGATGACGGCCGAGGAATCGGCCGTCCTGCCGGGCCCGCAGCTCGGCGAGATCCCGCCGCAGGGTGTGAACGAGTGGGCGGCCCAGCCGCCGCAGCAGACCGCTGCCCCGGCCGCCGTCGAGGCGGAGCCGGTGGTGGCGCAACCGCCGTCGGCAGAAGCAGAAACGGTCGTCCCGGAGGCGGCGGATTCCGCCCCCGCGCCGGTCGAGGCCGAGGCCCCGGCGGAGGTTCCGGCCGAGGCGCCGGCTGAGGCACATCCGGCGGTCTCGGTGGCTCCCGAGGCGGCGGAGGCGGTTTCCGTACCGGCACCGGTCGAGGCCGCGGCAGCCCCGCCTGTCGAGGTGACAACGGTCGAAGCCCCGCCTGCCGAGACGCCGCCTGCCGAAGCCCCGCAGGTGGAGGCGCCGCAGGTCGAGGCGCTGCAGGTCGAGGCGGCACAGGCCGATACGGCACCGGTCAATACGGCTCCCGAGGAAGTGGCGCCCGTCGCCGCGCCGCCGGTGGAGCCCGTGCCGGACGGCTCCTCCCTGGGCCGGTTCGTACAGGTACAGGGTTCGCTGCCCTCCGCCCCGCACCTGGCCCCGGCCTTCGTGGCCGAGCAGCCGGTGGAGCCCGAGGCGGTCGTCGAGGCCGCGCCCGAGCAGCAGCCGGTCGCCGTGGAGCCGGCGCGTGAGGCGGAGCCGGAGGCGGGCCCCGAGGTCATCGAGACCCCTGACCTGACGCACACCACCGAGGACGCTCCGGCGCAGCCGGCGGAGGCCGGACCTACGGTGCCTGCCGAGCAGACCGGCGAGCCCGTCGCCGAACCGGCCGCCCCGCGGATCGCCGCGGAGCAGGCGGTACCGCAGGAGGCCCCGGAGCCCGTACAGCCGGAGCCCGTACAGCCGGAGCCCGTCCAGACGGATTCCGTGCCGGCCGAGCCCGTACAGCCCGAGGTCGTACAAGCCGAGTCCGTGCAGACCGTGGTGGAGCCTGAGGCACCCGAAAGCGTCGCCACCTCCGGGACGGGCGATGCGCCCGAGGCCGAGGCAGTGGCGGAGACCGATGAGGAGCCCCTCACCGCGCCTCCCGCCCCCGGCTACGACGACGCCGAGCGTGACGCAGTACTGCGGGTCATGCGGGAACGCCGCGACATCCGTAACGGCTTCCGCAGCGACCCGATCCCGCACGAGGTGCTGCTGCGCGTTCTCGAGGCAGCGCACACCGCGCCGAGCGTCGGGCACTCGCAGCCCTGGGACTTCGTCGTCATCCGTTCCGCGGAGACCCGCCGCTCCATGCACGAACTGGCGCAGCGCCAGCGCGACGCCTACGCCAAATCGCTTCCCAAGGCCCGGGCGAAGCAGTTCAAGGAACTGAAGATCGAGGCCATCCTCGACACCCCGGTCAACATCGTCGTCACCGCCGACCCGACCCGGGGTGGCCGCCACACGCTCGGCCGGCACACCCAGCCGCAGATGGCCCCCTACTCCTCGGCACTCGCGGTGGAGAACCTCTGGCTCGCCGCCCGCGCCGAGGGACTCGGCGTCGGCTGGGTGAGCTTCTTCGACGAGCGCGAGATGGTCCGTTCCCTCGGCCTGCCCGAGCACCTCGAAGTCGTCGCGTACCTGTGTGTCGGTTACGTGGACGAGTTCCCGGAGGAGCCGGAGCTGATGCAGGCCGGCTGGTCCAAGCGCCGCCCGCTGTCGTGGGTCGTGCACGAGGAGACGTACGGTCGCCGCGCGCTGCCCGGCGAGGAGCCGCACGACCTGCTCCAGGAGACCATCTCCAGCATCCGGCCGCTGGACGCCAAGGCGCTCGGCGAGGCCTGGGAGCGCCAGAAGCGGATGACCAAGCCGGCCGGTGCGCTCGGCATGCTGGAGATCATCTCGGCACAGCTGGCCGGGCTGTCCCGGATGTGCCCGCCGCCGATCCCGGAGCCCGCGGCCGTCGCGGTGTTCGCTGGCGACCACGGAGTGCACGCCCAGGGAGTCACCGCCTGGCCGCAGGAGGTGACCGGCCAGATGGTCGCCAACTTCCTCGGCGGCGGCGCGGTCTGCAACGCCTTCGCGGCCCAGGTCGGCGCCGAGGTGTGCGTGGTCGACGTGGGTGTGGCCTCGGAGCTGCCCGCGACGCCCGGACTCCTGCCGCGCAAGGTGCGTGCGGGGACGGCCGACTTCACGACCGGTCCCGCCCTCACCCGCGAGGAGGTCCTCGCGGCGATCGAGGTCGGCATCGAGACCGCCCGTGACCTGGTCGCGGCGGGCAACAAGGGCTTGCTCACCGGTGAGATGGGCATCGCCAACACCACGGCGTCGGCCGCGCTGATCTGCGTGTACACCGGGATGGACCCCGCGGAGGTGACCGGTCGCGGTACCGGCATCAACGACGAGATGCACGCCCGCAAGGTCGACGTGGTCCGCCGCGCCCTCGACCTGCACCAGCCGGACCCGGCCGACCCGATCGGTGTGCTCGCGGCCGTCGGAGGCCTGGAGCACGCCGCGATGGCCGGGTTCCTCCTCGGCGGGGCCTCACTCCGTACGCCGGTCATCCTCGACGGCGTCAGCGCGGGCGCCGCGGCCCTGGTCGCACGCGCCATCGCGCCGGAGGCACTGGCGGCCTGCATCGCGGGCCACCGGAGTGCCGAGCCCGGCCACGTCGCCGCCCTCAACAAGCTGGGCCTGCGCCCGCTGGTCGACCTCGATCTCCGCCTGGGCGAGGGAACCGGCGCGCTGCTGGCCCTGCCGATCGTGCAGAGCGCGGCCCGCGCGATGCACGACGTGGCGACGTTCGACTCGGCGGGCGTCACGGAGAAGTAGCGCGGCAACGGGGCGGTTTCGGGGGCTCCGCCCCCGGACCCCCGCCCCCGAGCCCCCGCCCTTCGGCATCTCCTTCGGGTCCCGGCCGGGGACCCGGACCCGCAGGCGCCCGAAGATGCCTGGCCGGGCCTGAAGGATTCGGTTCCGCCGGCGTTCGAGGCACGTGGGCCCGGACGGAGCCCAGGCGACGGGACGGTGCGGGGTGGCGAACAGGCCCACCCCAGCCGCAACACCGCACCCACCCCGTATCGTGAAACCGCACGTCACAGCCGCTCCACCGCCGCAGCGGCCGCAGCACTCCGCACCGCACGAGGAGCCCGTACCGTCATGGCCGAGCACGCCGTTCACCCCGCGTACCCCGTCGGACTGCGCCTGAGCGGGCGCCGCGTAGTCGTCGTCGGAGGCGGCCAGGTCGCGCAGCGGCGCCTCCCCGCCCTCATCGCGGCCGGCGCGGACATCGTCCTCGTGTCGCCGTCGGCCACCCCGTCCGTCGAAGCGATGGCGGATGCCGGGGAGATCCGCTGGGAGCGCCGCCCGTACGCCGACGGGGATCTCGCCGACACCTGGTACGCCCTCATCGCCTCCGACGACACCGCGGCCAACGACGCCGCCTCCGCCGAGGCCGAACGCACCCGCACCTGGTGCGTCCGGAGCGACAACGCGGACGCCGCCACTGCCTGGACCCCCGCCACCGGCCGCAGCGAGGGCGTCACCGTCGCCGTGCTCACCACCGACGCGCACGGCCGCGACCCGCGCCACTCAGCCGCCGTCCGCGACGCCATCGTCGAGGGACTCCGCGACGGCACCCTCGCCGCGCCCCACCACCGCACCCGGACCGCCGGAGTCTCGCTCGTCGGCGGCGGCCCCGGCGACCCCGACCTGATCACCGTCCGTGGCCGCCGTCTGCTCGCTGAGGCCGACGTGGTCATCGCGGACCGGCTCGGCCCGCGTGACCTGCTGGACGAACTCCCGCCGCACGTCGAGGTGATCGACGCCGCGAAGATCCCGTACGGCCGCTACATGGCGCAGGAGGCGATCAACAACGCGCTGATCGAGCACGCCAAGGCGGGCAGGGCCGTCGTCCGGCTCAAGGGCGGCGACCCGTTCGTGTTCGGACGCGGCATGGAAGAGGCCCAGGCGCTCGCCGCCGAGGGCATCCCCTGCACCGTCGTCCCCGGCATCTCCAGTTCCATCTCGGTACCTGGCGCGGCCGGTATCCCGGTCACCCACCGCGGGGTGGCCCACGAGTTCACCGTGGTCAGCGGCCATGTCGCCCCCGATGACGAGCGGTCGCTCGTCGACTGGGAGGCACTCGCCCGGCTGCGCGGCACCCTCGTTCTGCTGATGGCCGTCGACAAGATCGGCGCCATCGCCCGAACGCTGATCGCCCACGGTAAGTCCCCCGAGACCCCGGTCGCACTGGTCCAGGAAGGGACCACGGCCGCGCAGCGCCGCGTCGACGCGACGCTCGCCACCGTCGGCGAGCGGGCCGTCGCGGAGGACGTGCGCCCGCCGGCCGTCATCGTCATCGGCGACGTCGTCGCGGTCGGCCCGGCCGGCACCGGGCACTCCGCCGAGTAACCATCGGTAACGGATCTTCTCCCAGACCGTTGGCACCACACACCGGACAAGGCAGTATCAACCTGTGGCTGATCTCATCACCGTCGACGACCCCGACGACCCCCGACTGCGCGACTACATCGGCCTGACCGACGTCGAGCTCCGGCGCAGGCGAGAGCCGGCGGAGGGCCTCTTCATCGCCGAGGGCGAGAAGGTCATCAGACGCGCCAGGCAGGCCGGGTACGAGATGCGCTCCATGCTGCTCTCGGCGAAGTGGGTCGATCTGATGCGCGACGTCATCGACGAGGTCCCGGCTCCCGTGTACGCGGTCAGCCCGGAGCTCGCCGAGCGCGTCACGGGCTACCACGTGCACCGCGGCGCCCTCGCCTCCATGCAGCGCAAGCCGCTGCCGGCCGCCGAGGAACTCCTGCGCACGACGCGCCGCGTGGTCGTCATGGAGGCCGTCAACGACCACACGAACATCGGGGCGATCTTCCGCAGCGCCGCCGCACTGGGCATGGACGCGGTACTGCTCTCACCGGACTGCGCCGACCCGCTCTACCGACGCTCGGTCAAGGTCTCGATGGGCGCGGTCTTCTCCGTTCCGTACGCCCGCCTCGACACCTGGCCCAAGGCGCTGGAGACCGTACGGGAGGCGGGTTTCAAACTGCTCGCGCTGACACCCGACGAGAAGGCCAGCAGCATCGACGAGGCGGCGCCGCACCGGATGGACCAGGTGGCCCTGATGCTCGGTGCCGAGGGCGACGGACTCTCCACCCAGGCCCTCGTCGCCGCCGACGAATGGGTACGCATCCCCATGGCACACGGCGTCGACTCGCTGAACGTGGGCGCGGCCGCGGCCGTCGCCTTCTACGCGGTGGCCACGGGGCGCCCGCAGAGCTGAGGCCCGCGCCGGGCGGCCAGTGCGTGTTCCGCAAGGGCATCGTCCGGCCGCGGGGCAGGCGGGGCTTTCGGAACACGCCTCAAGGACGGTCCTGTAATCCCCGGCGGGCGCACGACGCCGGCCACGGCGCCGCGCCGCGTTGTCGGAACGCCCGAATACATCCAGTACGCGGACGTCCCTCCGCCTTGCGATGCACCGCACCCGACGCCGCGCGCTGATCCAGCAGGGATTACGGGACAGCCCTTTTAACCTCGGACCGTGCCCTGGCTCTGGCCGCTTTGGACGGGACTCCGCGTCTCGCCGGAGCCCAGGCCGCGGGCCGGACCCTGGCAGCCCTGCGCCGCCGCGATGCCCAGCGCCACCAGCAGCGTCACCACGACGAAGACGACCAGCCGCTGGCGCAGCAGCCGGGGATTGGCCGGACGCCGTCCCGTCGAGGTCGAACGGGTCCCGGGCCGGGTGCCCGGCCTGCCCTTCGTCCCCTTCGCGCCCTGCGTCCGCTTCCCGGAACCCGTCGTGCCGCGCGGCTGCCGGTCGGGGCGTGAACCCCCGGTGCGGGGCGGGGCGGGACGCGCCGGCGCCGTCTGCCGGTTCTGCGGACGCGACACCGGGGCGGGAGGAGCCGCGCGCCGGGTGTGCTGCTCGGTGTACGGACCGTCGAGGCGGCCCGTCGGCCGGTCGGCCTCCTGCGCGGAGCGCTGGGCCGGCGGCCGACTCTCGTGCAGCCCCTGCGCCTCCCGCGCCGCGATCTCCTTGAGCCGCATGGAGAGTTGCAGCGTGCTCGGCCGCTCCTCCGGATCCTTCGCCAGACACGCGCTCACCAGCGGCGCCAGCGCGTCGTGCACGTCGTACAACTGCGGTTCCTCATGCACCACGCGGTAGAGCATCACCTCGGAACTGCCGTGCCCGAACGGTGAGTCGGCCATCGCCGCGTACGCCAGCGTCGCGCCGAGCGAGAAGACGTCCGTCGCGGGTGTGACCGCGGCACCCCGTACCTGCTCGGGGGCGAGGAAACCCGGTGAACCGACCGCCGTACCGACGTGCGTGAGCGTGGAGGCCCCGGTCGCCCAGGCGATTCCGAAGTCGATGATCCGCGGGCCCTTGGGGGAGAGGAGGATGTTCGACGGCTTCAGGTCACGGTGGACGACCCCCGCCTCGTGCACCGCCACCAGGCCCTCGGAGAGCGCCGCACCGATCGAGGCCACCTCGGCGGCGGACAGCGGACCCTCCTCGGCCACCTTGTCGTGCAGCGAGGGGCCCGGTACGTACTGCGTGGCGAACCACGGGCGGTCCGCCTCCAGATCGGCGGCCACCAGTCGGGCCGTGCAGCCGCCGCGGATCCGCCGGGCAGCGGAGACCTCGCGTGCGAAGCGCGAGCGGAACTCCTGGTCCTCCGCCAGATCCGGGCGGATCACCTTCAGCGCCACCCGCTGGCCGCGCCGGTCCGAACCCAGGTAGACGACACCCATGCCGCCCGCCCCGAGCCGCCGGTGCAGCCTGAACGAACCGACGACACGCGGGTCCTCGCGCCGGAGCCGCATCATCGCCATGTCTGCCCATCCCCGCTGCCTGGTCCGCCTGACGAGGCACAGCTTACGTACCCGCCGCCCGGGGTGCTCAGAGGCCGCGCCCTCGCCCACGAATCGTTTGTCAGTGCCGGGTGGGAAACGTGAGATGTGGTCAGGGAGCCGCGGATGCAGGGATCCCCAGCCGTGCGAGATCTCAAAGGTCCGTCGCAGAAGGGGGATTGGATCAATGAAGGGCGACCGAGTCCAGATGGTCGTGGACGCCGGGGACACGACCCGCACGTACGAAGTGGTGGCCTCCGGAGCGGGCCGCAGGGTGGAGACCGCACTCCGTCAGGGGGTGGTCGAAGTGAGTGAAGTCACGCTTCCCCATGCACTGAAAGGCATGGGAGGTGCCCCTATCGGCTCCGTGGTGCGCACCGCCCCCTCCATGGCGACCAGGACCGCTCGCCCTGGTCGAACAACCGGTACCCAGAGAGGAGGGCTCCGAGGGTTCCCTCCGGGATGACCCCAACGTCCGGTAGGCCCGTCTCCACCCAGGGGAGTACACCGACTGCCCACGGCTCATCCTCCGGGAGGCCCGGCATTCGGTACGCGGGCATGACGCCGCCCGTCCGCCGGATCCCTAATGTTGAAGTCATGCGGCGGGCGTCGCACTCGTCCCCCGAGGCCAAACGCCCGCCGCTCCACATCAGGTCAGGAGAGGAACCATGGCGGACACGGCAACGCGGACCATGATCCGCACGCAGGGACGCAGGGCCTACGCCTCGTTCGGCAGCCGCCCGTCGTCCGGCAAACGTCACCCGCTGGTGGCGACGGCCATGGTTCTTCCTCTGGCGGCCCTGCTCGTAGTCGTCTTCGGCGGCTGGGATGCGGTGGTCACACAGGCGTCGTCCGTGGGCGTGATGCTGGGGCGCTGAGCGGCGCCCCGGGTCCGAAAGAGCGGTTCGGACCGGGACATCCGGCCAACAACCCCGTGGGGACGGGGGTGCGGCGGACGGCAGCGTTTGTCCGGTCAGCTGGGGAGCTGACCGGACATCGCGCTGTCCGGCCCCGGTAGATGGCCTGCCCGACCTGCCCCGGCCTCCCCCGGCCTGCCTCGACCGGCAGCGGGTCCTGCGCGGACGACGGCCGGGCCGCCCCGAAGTGATCGGGCGCGGCAGCCGGTGCGCTCGGCATTCGGCTCTTGCGGCCCGGGTGCGGTTCCCGGCCCGGCCCCCCGCGGCCCGCCTGTGCTCCGTTCACCCGAGTACGCTCCGCTCGGCGGCGGGCAAGGCACCGGCTGTTCCGCAGATCCAGACCCAGATCCAGATCCAGACCAGATTCGGGCCACCGGGGGAGACATGACCACCGCATTCGTACGCGCGCTCGGCGCCCTCGCCCACCGAGCGGCGCATGTCCCGGCCCATGTCCCGGCCCATGTCCCGGCCCATGCCCCGGTTCGTGCCGCAGCCGGCTGCGACTGCCCGCCGCCGGTCGTGCTCGCGGACCGGGCGGACGGCACGGTGGTCCGCAGCGGCCCGGTCGTCGCCAAGGCCCATGCCCCCGGTACGGACACCGCCGGCCTGGCCGTACGCCTCCGGCTGGCGGCCCGCCCCGCTCTGGCGGGCACCCTGCTCGCACCCCTGCCCGTACCGCCCCCGACGACCCCGTATGAGGCCGCCGCGCCCCTCGTCGCCGCGACGCCGTACCTCACCGAAGTGCACGGCCGCCCGGTCACCCTGTGGCCGCACGGAGAGCCCGTGGACCCGGGCGATCCGGACGCTGCGCCGTGGGAGGAGGCCGCCGTCCTCCTGGCGCGCCTGCACCGCACCGAGCTCCCGGCTCCCGGGGCCGTACGGCCGTCCGGGCTGCCGGCCATGCGGGGACCGGCGAAGGCCGCTCTCGCCGTGCACCGGATGTGCGAGGCGCGTCCTGGAGACCCGGCCACCGCGCCGGTAATCGCCGCCTGGCAGCGGCTTCCCGACCGGGCCCGTGACGAGGCGCCGTCGACCGGGCACGGCCGGCGCCACCTCTGCCACGGCGACCTGCACCTGGGGCAGCTCGTCCGGCACCCGGCCCCGCACGGCCACTGGCTGCTGATCGACGTCGACGACGCGGGCATCGGGGACGCCGCCTGGGACCTGGCCCGCCCCGCGGCCTGGTACGCGGCCGGACTGCTGCCGCCCGAAGTCTGGTTCCGGTTCCTGGGCGCCTACCGGGGCGCCGGAGGCCCCGCGGTGCCGGCCGAGGGCGACCCCTGGCCCGGGTTGGACGTCGCCGCCCGCGCCCTGACCGTGCAGACCGCGGCCCTGGCCCTCGCCAAGTCCGCGGCGGAAGGCCGGAGTCCGGATGAGGTGGAGGAGCTGATGATCGAAGCTTGTGCCCGAATCGCAGCATTCCGGCCCGAGTTGGCGCCCGGACCGGCGTCGTAGGCTGAACCGACCGTCGGCGGGCACGTATTCCGGCGACGGCTTACCGATGGCGAGGAGTGAGCCCGAAAATGCAGTGTCCCAAGTGCCACGCACCGATGCACACGTACAACCGCAACGGCGTTCAGATCGAGCAGTGCAGCGGCTGCCGCGGGATATTCCTCGACTACGGCGAGCTGGAGTCCCTGACCCGCGTCGAGGCGCAGTGGACGCAGCAGGCTCCGCCCCCGCAGCCCGCGCCGCCGGCCTACCCGGCCGCCCCCGGACCCGCCTGGGGCGCCCCGCAGCAGCACCACGGCGGCCACCACGGCCACTACCGGCACAAGAGCTTCGGCCGGATGCTCTTCTCGTCCTGACCGGCTGGTCCCGCGTCGTCGGCCCGGACGCCACACGTCCCGGCCGGCGGCGCGGACACGCGCGGCAACGACGAAGCCCCGGTCGTCGAGACGACCGGGGCTTCGGACTGTGCGCGATACTGGGATTGAACCAGTGACCTCTTCCGTGTCAGGGAAGCGCTCTCCCGCTGAGCTAATCGCGCAGGGTGACCCTGCGTGTAC
>NZ_JBHXUW010000027.1:0-103282 GCF_042672475.1 Streptomyces sp. NPDC127177 | reverse complement strand
GCCCCGCACCCACGAGTCGTGGGTGCGGGGCCGCTCCGCGTGGTGGCCGCAGACGGGCCGTCAGCCGGTGGCCGCCGCTCCTCGGCCGGCGGCACGCCTCGGCACCGCCGTCGGCCAGTGGGCCACCGCTGCCGTCGCCCCGTACCAGGCGGCGAGGCCGGCCACCGCGGCGAACCAGCCGCCCGCCTTCGCCAGGAAGCCGCTGTCCGCGAACTGCCCGACGCCCAGCAGCAGAAGCGCCACGAACAGCAGACCGTACGTTCCCTGGCCGAGCAGACCGCGCCCGGCGGCCCCGAGCGTCAGGGTGAGCGCGAACAGGGCCCAGAGCAGCAGGAACAGCCCTGCCGCGTGCGCGGAGACCCGGGCATCGGCGCCGGTGCCCCAGGTGAACCAGAAGGCGCCGAGGCCCGCGAAGGCCGTCCCGGTGAAGCCGTCGCCGGCGCGGAACTCCAGGAGTCCGGCGACGAACAGCGCCGTGCCGCCGACATACAGGGCGAGTGAGACGGCGTCGGCCGCCGTCACCCCGTCCACGGCTCCGGTGTGCCCGATCCCGAATGCCAACAGGGTGATCCCCAGGGCGAGATGGCCGAGGGTGGAGGTGCTGGTGTTTCCCGCAGAGACGTCGTTGTCCACGGCGGGCTCCCTTCACATGCAATCGTGCTGTTACCAGTGACTTTTATGTACCCTTCACAAGCGCACAATCCACCTCAGCGGGTCGGCATCTTCTTTCATCCCGCTGTTTTCGTAGGCGAGTTGACGCCACCCGGCCCCGGTCGGCCGGAACGGGACCGCCCGCCCCGGAAGATCCGGAAGCGGGCGGCAGTGCGCCGAAAGCGGGCACCGAGAAGCGGCACGAAAGCGATCAAAGGGGCAGGAGGCGCCCGAAAGGCCTCGAAGGAGCGGGTGGGGGCGGGGCTACGGGATGACGACGACCGGGCGCTGGGCGCGCCGCGCCAGCCGGCCCGCCACCGAGCCGAAGATCCGCCCGACGATGCCCTGCGTGGAACCGACGACGATCGCGTCGGCCGAGTACTCCCGGCCGACCTCCTCCAGCTCGTGGCAGATGTCCCCGCCGCGCTCCACCAGGACCCACGGCACCTCGGTGAGGTAGTCCGCGCAGGCGAGCTCGAGACCGAGGACCTCGGTGCGGTGATCGGGCACATCGACGAAGACGGGGGGCTCGCAGCCCGCCCAGACAGTGGTCGGCAGCCGATTGGCGACATGGACGATGATCAGGCCTGAACCTGATCTTCGGGCCATGCCGATGGCGTACGCGAGGGCCCGCTCACTGGAGGTCGAGCCGTCGAAGCCGACGACGACCCCGTGGCGGAACGCGGGATCGCAGGAGTGACGTGTTTCTTCGGCCGCCTGGGGGCCCGACTCTGGGTCGGCTACCTGCCTGCGGTCCGCGGGTTCGGGGATTTCGTGACCGGCCATCGGTGTCTCGGCGAAGAGAGTCCTCGTGAGGAGAGCGACTTGGGGAACTGCGTCAGTGGGCGGTGTGGCGGTGTCCGGGAATCATCTTCCCAACCCCTTACCCCCAAGGGTACGGCGCCACTCCTCCACTGCCCAGACCCGCGCAAAGCGCATGCGACGTTTCACGGAGCATGCCCGAGACCGCCCCGTATGGCAATGCCGGTTGTGCGGTACACCGACGCGGCACGCACCGCAGAGGAGCCGGACGACCGCGCTCGGTGACCGGGCCCGGCCGGACGGCCGCACCCGACGCCCTCCCGCGGAACCCCGACCGTTCGGTACGACCGCGGCGCCGCCGGCCCGCTCCCGGGAACGACCCCTCAGCCGGACCCGGCACACCCCTCCATCCGGAATCCGCCGCCCCGGATACCCCCGTCACGGTCCGGCGGACGGTCCGCGACCGCCCGCCGGCACCGGCCGCCCGGCCGTCCCACCGGCAGAAGGGGCGCATAGAGGCGACCGCCTCCCTGGGGCGTGCGCCGGTTGAAGGAACGATTTCCGCACACGCAACCGTATGTTTTCAGCCAACTTCATTCCACAGTCGATTCCTTGTCGAAATGGCCGATCAACCCCCTTGCCAGCAGGCAGGAAGAGACCGCGCGGTACGCTTCCACCCAATGGGGACGGGCCATGAACGTGAGGCGCACTTCCCTGCACGACTCACGAGTGAAACGCTTCGTGATCGAATGCTTCCCGCCAGGTTGCCTTGTCGACATAAAGCCGGTTGGTGAACTTGTCACGACGGCACCACGGGACGCAGTAGATTCGATCTTGGGTGTCGAAGGCTGGGGACTCGTGCACGACCGAGGGGACATGTGCAGGTGCGACAGGCCCGTAAGGACCAGGAAGACGCGAACACCGAGGGGGGCTTAGCGTCATGAGCCAGGACTCCGCCACCGCAACGGAGGCTGTACGGAAGCTGAGCGGACGCCGACGCCGAGAGGTCGTGGCCGTACTGCTGTTCAGCGGCGGCCCCATCTTCGAGAGCTCCATCCCGCTCTCCGTGTTCGGTATCGACCGCCAGGACGCGGGAGTTCCGCGCTACCGGCTTCTCGTGTGCAGCGGCGAAGAAGGACCGCTGCGCACCACCGGGGGACTCGAACTCACCGCGCCCTACGGGCTGGAGGCGATCAGCAGGGCCGGCACCGTCGTGGTGCCCGCCTGGCGCTCGATCACCTCACCACCGCCCGTGGAGGCACTGGACGCGCTGCGCCGCGCCCACGAGGAGGGCGCCAGGATCGTCGGCCTGTGCACGGGGGCCTTCGTCCTCGCCGCGGCCGGACTGCTCGACGGGCGCCCGGCGACCACGCACTGGATGTACGCACCGACGCTGGCCAAGCGCTACCCGTCGGTGCACGTCGATCCGCGTGAACTCTTCGTCGACGACGGCGACGTGCTCACCTCCGCGGGCACGGCGGCGGGCATCGACCTCTGCCTGCACATAGTCCGCTCGGACCACGGCACGGAGGCCGCCGGGGCACTCGCCCGCCGGCTCGTCGTGCCGCCCCGGCGCAGTGGCGGCCAGGAGCGCTACCTCGACAGGTCTTTACCGGAGGAGATCGGCTCCGACCCGCTCGCCGAGGTCGTGGCCTGGGCGCTGGAGCATCTGCACGAGCAGTTCGACGTGGAGACGCTGGCCGCGCGCGCCTACATGAGCCGGCGGACCTTCGACCGGAGGTTCCGTTCACTCACCGGCAGCGCACCGCTCCAGTGGCTGATCACCCAGCGGGTGCTGCAGGCGCAGCGGCTGCTGGAGACGTCCGACTACTCGGTCGACGAGGTCGCGGGCCGCTGCGGCTTCCGCTCGCCGGTCGCGCTGCGCGGACACTTCCGACGTCAGCTGGGCTCCTCCCCCGCCGCGTACCGGGCCGCCTACCGGGCCCGTCGTCCGCAGGGCGGTGGTCCGGAGCCGGTGGTCCAGATCGCCGAGCAGGTGGTGCCCGCCCAGGGCGGTCCCGCCAACCGTCGCGCCGCCGCGGCGGCCGCGCCCGCGGGTCCGTCCGCCGCCGCCCCGGCAGCGCTGGAAACGGGCCGCGCCGAGCACGGCAGGCCGGGCTCCGACGCGTACGCGGCAGGGCGCCCGGCCCTGCCGGGGCAGCGGAGCGCCCCGTAGGGTGGGGCGCATGAACGACCGCATGGTGTGGATCGACTGCGAGATGACCGGGCTCTCGTTGACGGAAGACGCACTCATCGAGGTGGCCGCACTGGTCACCGACTCGGAGTTGAACGTGCTCGGCGACGGGGTGGACATCGTGATCCGCCCGCCGGACGCGGCCCTGGAGACCATGCCCGAGGTGGTGCGGCAGATGCACACCGCCTCGGGCCTGCTCGACGAGCTGGCCGGGGGCACCACCCTGGCCGACGCCGAGGAGATGGTCCTCTCCTATGTGCGCGAGCACGTGAAGGAGCCCGGCAAGGCCCCGCTCTGCGGGAACACCGTCGGCACCGACCGCGGTTTCCTGCTGCGGGACATGCCGTCGCTGGAGGGGTACCTCCACTACCGGATCGTCGATGTCTCCTCGATCAAGGAGCTGGCCCGCCGCTGGTTCCCGAGGGCGTACTTCAACAGTCCGGAGAAGAACGGCAACCACCGGGCACTCGCGGACATCCGTGACTCCATCACGGAACTGCGTTACTACCGCGAGGCGGTCTTCGTGCCGCAGCCGGGACCGGACTCCGAGCGCGCCAAGTCGATCGCTGCGCGCCTGTCGCAGCCCTCGGCCTAGCTCCTTGGGAAAGTCGCTGGTCACGGCCCTTTCGGGGGCCGGGGCCGGCGGCAGAACAATGGGGGCGCGAGCACCCTCCCGGACCCTGTACACTTTTTCTCGGCCGGTCGGAAACGCCCGGACATGGTGGGTATAGCTCAGACGGTAGAGCACCTGGTTGTGGTCCAGGATGTCGCGGGTTCGAGTCCCGTTACTCACCCTCAACGAAGAAGGCCTGACCCGTGCGAACGGGTCAGGCCTTCTTCATGTCCCGAGGCGGCGGAGCCGCCTGTGCGCTGTGCGCGGGGACCACACCCCGAGTTCCGCGCCCCCACCCCCGCGACCTGCGACGTCGCGCTGCCCGCCACTCGCTCACGCACCCTGCCGCATCCGTCCGTCCGCGAGACTTCTAGCATCATGTGGCGTTTCGTCGGCGGGCGCCGATCCCTACCCGGACACGTCCGCCGCGCAATGTCACGACATCCGCCGCTCAGCGATGGAGTCGGGTATCGAGCAGTCGACGAGAGGAACGTTCATGCGCGCTCGGAGCATCGGTGCGGCCGCCGCCGCGGCACTGGCCCTGGTGGCTGCCCGCGACCTCGTCCAGAAGAAGCACGCACTGCTCAGAAACTTCCCCGTGATCGGACACGCCCGGTACCTGCTGGAGACGATCGGACCGGAGCTGCGGCAGTACGTCGTGACCTCCAACGAGGAGGAGCGCCCGTTCAGCCGTGACCAGCGCACCTGGATCTACGCGTCGGCGAAGGAGGAGAACAACTACTTCGGGTTCGGGACCGACATGGACGTCGAGCACATACAGGGGCACGCGTACGTGAAGCAGCGGACGTTCGCCGGTGCGCTGCCCGATCTGCACGATCCGCAGAGCCCGCTGCCCTCGGCCAAGGTGCTGGGCGGCCCGCGCGGGCGCGCCAAGGCGTTCCGGCCGGCGAGCGTCGTGAACATCTCGGCGATGAGCTTCGGATCGCTGTCCGGCCCCGCCGTCACCGCGCTCAACAAGGGCGCGGCGCTGGCCGGCGCGATGCAGAACACGGGCGAGGGCGGCCTCTCGCAGTACCACCGCAACGGCGGTGACCTGATCCTCCAGATCGGCACGTCCTACTTCGGCTGCCGCAACGAGGACGGCACCTTCAGCCTCGACAAGCTCAAGGGCGTGATCGAGAGCGCCCCGGTCAAGGCGATAGAGATCAAGCTCTCGCAGGGCGCGAAGCCGGGGCTCGGCGGGCTGCTTCCGGGCGCGAAGGTGACACCCGAGATCGCCGGGATCCGCGGCATCCCGGAGGGCGTGGACTGCGCCTCGCCCTCCCGGCACACCGCGTTCCACGACGTCGAGTCGATGCTCGACTTCGTCGAGCTGCTCGCCACGGAGACCGGTCTGCCGGTCGGGATCAAGAGCGCTGTCGGGGAGATGGGCTTCTGGGAGGAGCTGGCGACTCTGATGGCGCGGGGCGACCGAGGGGTCGACTTCGTGACCATCGACGGCGGCGAGGGCGGCACCGGGGCGGCGCCCCTCATCTTCTCCGACTCGGTGTCGCTGCCGTTCCGGATGGGCTTCTCCCGCGTCTACGGCACGTTCGCCGAACGGGGTCTGACGGACGACATCACGTTCATCGGTTCCGGCAAGCTCGGTCTGCCCGAGAACGCCGTCGTCGCGTTCGCACTGGGTGTCGACATGATCAACGTCGCCCGTGAGGCGATGCTGTCCATCGGCTGCATCCAGGCGCAGAAATGCCATACCGACAAGTGCCCCACCGGCATCGCCACCCAGGACCCGTGGCTGGTGCGCGGCGTCGACGCGCCCTCGAAGGCCACTCGGGCCGCCACCTACCTGCGGACCCTGCGCAAGGAACTGCTGAAGATCTCGGGCGCCGTCGGCGTCGCCCACCCGGCACTCATCACCACCGGCGACATCGAGATCATGAACGGCGATTACGACGCCCGCGTCCTGGCGGGCGTCTACGGCTACAAGGACGGCTGGGGCGAGCTCGGCCCGGAGCTCGCCCAGGAGATCACCGCGCTCCTCACCACGGAGCCGGCGCCTCTCGGTGAGGCCGGTACCGACGTGTGACGAGTCGGCCGGGGCCTGATCTGCGAGGCCGGGCGGTGCGATCGGCCGTGCGGGGTGTTCACGTTCGCGCAGCCGGCCACCCCCTGGGACCGGCGTGGCGCTCAGCGCCTGCGGTGCACGGGCCTTCCCGCGGGGGGAGGCTCACCGCCGGCCTCCCCGGCCGTGGAGGGCGCGCGCGCCCACCACGCCGCGCCTCAGCGGCCGACCCTCATGTGCACGCCGCCGGACTCCCGCGGCAGCACGGTGTCGACGAGCAGGTGCGCTGCCACGCCGCCCGCCCTCATGACGAGTCCCGGACCACCAGTTCGGTCGGCAGCACGATCTGGTGCCGCTCGCCGCTCTCGCCCGCGATCTTCTCGAGGAGCACCCGGGTCATCGTGCGCCCCATCTCCTCGATCGGCTGGCGCACGCTCGTCAGCGCGGGGTCCATGTGCCGGGCCACCGCCGAGTCGTCGAAGCCGATGAGGGCCACGTCGTCCGGGATGCGCCGGCCGGCCTCGCGCAGCACCTGGCGGGCGCCCGCGGCCATCAGGTCGGAGGCGGCGAAGACCGCGTCCACGTCCGGGCGGCGGGCCAGCAGCTCGCGCATGGCCTGTACGCCGCCCTCCTCGGAGAAGTCGGCGCGGGCGATCAGCCGCTCGTCCGCTTCGAGACCGGCCTCGGAGACCGCCTTGCGGTAGCCGTCGAGGCGCCGCTGGGAGGCGTAGACGTCCAGCCGCCCGGTGATGGTGGCGATGGAGCGTCGTCCGCGGGACGCCAGGTGCTCGACCGCGCCGCGGGCGCCCTCGAAGTTGTCCGAGTCGACCGATGGCAGCGGCTCGGTGGCGGACCTGCGGCCGTTCATGACGGCGGGCATGCCCAGCTGCTCCAGCAGGTCGGGCAGCGGGTCGTCGGCGTGTACGGAGACCAGCAGCACGCCGTCCACGCGGTGCGCGGTGAGGTACTGGGCCAGCCTGCGGCGTTCACGGTCGCTGCCGACGAGGGTGAGCAGCAGCTGCATCTCGGTGTCGGCCAGGGCGGCGCCGACCCCGCGGACGATGTCGGAGAAGTACGGCTCCGCGAAGAAGCGGCTCTCCGACTCCGGCACCACGAGCGCGATGGCGTCGGTTCGGTTCCCGGCCAGGGCGCGGGCCGCGCGGTTGGGGACGTAGCCCAGTTCGGCGACGGCGGCCTCCACCGCCTCCCGGGTGTGCGCGCTGACCCTCGGTGAGCCGTTGATGACCCGTGAGGCCGTGCCGCGGCCCACCCCGGCCCGCGCCGCGACTTCCTCCAGCGTGGGCCGGCCCCCGCTCCGTACTCGCGCTGCCGTCATGGCTGCCTCCCGTTCGCGGTCAATTTCTCACAGTCGGATAACCAAACCAAGTCCTGGTGTTGGTTCCCTTGACACTCGACGGGACCGGTCGGCCGCTCCCTCGCTCTCATCGTGGGAGCGCTCCCACTCTACGCGCGTGGTCAAGCGGCTCGCAGCGGCCGGGGCCGGGGGTTCGCACGCTCCGTGCCCGGACATGCCTGGGACCCGGCGCACCGGCCGGGTCCCAGGATGCTGCCGGGTCAGAGGGTCCCGGTCAACCCACGTATGAGCAAAGGCATTTGACCGGGATCACCTCAAGAGGAGCTGGTCGGCGGCAGGGCGTGGCGGCGGATCACGTCGGCGTACCAGTGGGCGCTCGCCTTGGGGATGCGGCGCTGGGAGGCGTAGTCGACGTACACGGTGCCGAAGCGCTTCGAATAGCCGTACGCCCACTCGAAGTTGTCCATCAGCGACCACAGGAAGTAGCCCCGGACGTCCGCGCCGTCGGCCACCGCGCGCTGCACGGCGTCCAGGTGACCGTGCAGGTACGCGATCCGCTCGGGGTCCTCGACCCGGCCCTCGGGCGAGACGTAGTCGTCGAAGGCCGCGCCGTTCTCGGTGACCATCAGCGGCAGGCCGGGGTGGTCGCGCGCGACGTCCATCAGCAGGTTGTAGAGCCCGTCGGGGTCGATCGACCAGTTCATCGCGGTGCGCTCCTTCCCCTCGGCGAGGTGGAAGGCGACGTGCTCGGAGCCGGGCCACGGGGAGAAGTCGCTGGCACCGTGGACATCCTTGCCGGTACCGCCTTCGTCCTTCTCCGGCGTGGAGACCAGCGTCGGCGTGTAGTAGTTGACGCCGAGGACGTCGACCGGGCGCGAGATGGCGGCCAGGTCGCCGTCCTGGACCAGCTTCGACCAGTCCACCAGGTGCGCGGTGTCGGCGAGCAGGTCCTCGGGGTACTCGCCGCGCAGCATCGGGCCGGTGAAGATCCGGTTGCCGACCGCGTCGATCCGGCGGGCGGCGTCCGCGTCGGCCGCGCTCGCGGTCAGCGGGCGGACCTGGTGGAGGTTGAGGGTGACCGAGGTCTGCGCGGCAGCGGGGAGTTGACCGCGCAGAACCTCGATCGCCCGGCCATGGGCGAGGTTGAGGTGGTGGGCCGCCCGCAGGGCCGACGCGGGCTCGGTGCGGCCGGGGGCGTGCACTCCCGATCCGTATCCGAGGAAGGCCGAGCACCACGGCTCGTTGAAGGTGGTCCACGTCGCGACCCGGTCGCCGAGCGCGCCCGCCATGATCGCGGCGTAGTCGGCGAACCGGTCGGTGGTCACCCGCTGGGGCCAGCCCCCGGCGTCCTCCAGCTCCTGGGGCAGGTCCCAGTGGTAGAGGGTGGCGACCGGGGCGATACCGGCTTCGAGCAGCTCGTCGACGAGCCTGCGGTAGAAGTCGAGACCGCGCTCGACCGCCGGGCCGCGCCCGGTGGGCTGCACCCGGGACCAGGAGATGGAGAAGCGGTACGCCTTCAGCCCCAGCCGCTTCATCAGCGCCACGTCGTCGCGGTACAGGTGGTAGTGGTCGGCGGCGATGTCTCCGGTGTCGCCGTTGCGGACCTTGCCCGGCGTACGGCTGAAGGTGTCCCAGATGGAGGGGGTACGGCCGTCTTCGGCCGCGGCACCCTCGACCTGGTAGGCGGCGGTCGCCGCGCCCCAGACGAAGCCTGTCGGAAATCTCGTTGCCTCGGGCGCCTGCTTCGGGGCGATGTCGGGTCGTACAGCAGTCATGCGGGAGCGCTCCCAGGAATGGACGGACAGGGGCAGGAAAGGGTGGGACTCCGGACCCCGTACGGCCCGCGGTCAGGTACGGGCCGTACGGGGTGCCCGGCACAAGGGAGTTGACGTGCGGTCAGCCCTTGACTGCGCCGGACATGATTCCGCCGACGATCCGCTTTCCGAAGATCACGAACACCACGAGCAGCGGCAGCGTGCTGATCAGCGCGCCGGCCATCACGATGCTCTGGTCGGGGGTGTAGGAGGCGCTCAGCTGGCCGAGGGCCACCTGGAGCGTGGGGTTCTGCTGGTTCAGTGCGAGGTAGGGCCAGAAGAAGTCGTTCCACGCCTGGACGAAGGTGAGCATGCCGAGCACCATCATCGCCGGACGGGCCACCGGGAGCACGATGCTCAGCACGATACGGAAGTTGTTCGCCCCGTCGATCTTGGCGGCCTCGATCAGCTCGTACGGGAGCGCCTCGCTCAGGTACTGCCGCATGAAGAACACACCGAACGCGCTGACCAGGGTCGGGAAGATCACCGACTCCAGGCTTCCGCCCCAGCCGAGGTCGGACATCAGCATGAACAGCGGGACGACGCTGAGCTGCGGCGGGATCGTCAGGGTCATGATGACCGCGGTCATCAGGCCGCCACGGCCCCGGAACCGCATCTTGGCGAAGGCGTAGCCGGCCAGGGTGCAGAAGAAGAGCGTCGCCACCGTGATGCAGCTGGAGACGATGACGCTGTTGACGATCGCCTTGCCCAGATGGGCCTGGTTCCAGGCGGCGTCGAGGTTGTGCATCAGCCGGCCGCCCGGCAGGAACGGCGGCGTGGAGGCCAGTACTTCGTCCTGGGTGTGGGACGCGGCCACCAGGGTCCAGTACAGCGGCAGCAGTGAGCCGATACCGACGACGGCGAGCGCGATGTAGGCGAACGGGCCGCCGCTCAGCTGCTTGCCGGCGCCGGGCTTGAAACGACTCGGGCGCTTGGGGCCGCGGTGCACGGTGTGTGCCGGGAGGGCGGTCCCCGGAACTTGGGTGGGGCTGGTGATGGTCATGGATATCGCTCCCGGTCAGACCGCGGATTTGCGTACGAAGCGGCCGAACAGCCAGTTGATCCCGGCGATGATCAGCAGGAGGGCGAGCATCGCCCAGGCGACTGCGGCGGCCGGACCGAGATGCCCGAGGTTCCAGCCGTAGTTGTACAGGTAGACGCTGAGCGTCTCGTACTGATTCTCGTTCCCGCCGGTCGCACCGAGCGTGCCGCCCTCCAGCAGCAGCGGCTCACCGAACAGCTGCATGGAACCGATCGTCGAGATGACGATCGTGAAGAGGATCGTGGGCCGCAGCGAGGGGATGGTCACCTTGCGGAACTGCTGCCAGCGCGAGGCTCCGTCCAGCGAGGCCGCCTCGTACAGATCGGTCGGCACGGCCTGCATCGCCGCCAGGTAGATCAGGGTGTTGTAGCCGGTCCAGCGCCAGATCACGATGACCGAGATGGTGATCTTGGACGTCCAGTGGCCGTTGGCCCAGTTCGTGTGGCCGAGGCCGATGAAGTGCAGCGCCCAGTTCAGCAGGCCGCCGTCGGCCCGGAAGACCAGGGCGAAGACAAGGGCCGCGGAGGCCACCGAGGTGGCGTACGGGGTGAGGATGATCGTCCGCCAGAAGGTGCTGGCGCGGAGCTTGTAGTTCAACAGATGGGCCAGGCCCAGTGCGACGAGCAGCTGCGGGACCGTCGACATGACACCGATCAGGAAGGTGTTGCTGACGGCCGTCCAGAACTCCGCGTCGTGCAGGATCCTGTCGAAGTTCTCCCAGCCGACCCATTCCATCTGGTTCATGCCGGTCATCTCGACCCGGTGCAGGGCGATCCACCCGGTGTAGATCAAGGGGTAGAGCCCGAAGGCACCGAACACGAGGAAGAACGGGGCTATGTAGGCGTACGGCGATGCCTTGTCGTCGAACCGCCAGAGGCGGCTCCGCCACGTCTGCCGGCGGGCGTTCACCGGCTTGTGCTGTGAACCGCGCGGTGGCGGAGCGTATGCGTCCCGGGTGGGAGTCGAGGTGGCCACGAGCGGGAGTCCTTCCCTGGAGTGCTTGAGTTACCCGGGTCCGGGAGCCCGGGCCGAGGGCGCGCGCGGTGGGCTTCCACGGGGCGGCCGGGAGGTACCCGGTCGCCCCGTGCAAGCCCGCCGCCGGACGCGCCCGGCACGGCCCCGCTCCCGCGGAATGGGACACGCAGGTGCGGGCGGCCCGGGGGCCGCCCGCTGCTGCGAACGGTCAGCCGATCACCTTGTCGATGGCCTTGGTCGCGGCGTCCCACGCCTTGTCGGGGTCGGTGCCGCGCTGCTCCATGTTGTTGATCTGGGTGGAGATGCTGTCCTTGATCGCCGCGTCCTTCGGGCCGAGGACGGTCTCCGGGATGGACTTCGCCTCGTCGGCGTAGATCTCGCCGATCGGCGCGTCGTTGAAGTACGGGAGCTTGCCGGTCTTCACGTCGGCCAGGTCGTACGCGCCCTTGTTGGACGGGAAGAGACCGGTCGCCTTGAAGACGGCGGCCTGCTGCTCGGGGGCGGTCAGCCACTTGACGAGCTTGCCGGCCTCGTCGACGTTCTTGCCGGACTTCGGCACACCGAGGAAGGAACCGCCCCAGTTGGACGCGGTGTCACCGGGGGCGGTGGTGATGTCCCACTTGCCCTTGTTGTCGTCACCGGCGGCCAGCGAGATCTGGGCGGCCATCCAGGCGGGACAGACGACGGTGGCCATGGTGCCCTTGCGCAGAGCGGCCTTCCACGGGTCGCCGAACTGGGCGAGGCCCTGGGTCAGCTTCTTGTCCGCGGCCTCGGCGGAGAGCTCCCAGCCCTGCTTGACACTGGGGCTGTCCTTGTAGATCGCCTTGCCGGACTCGTCGTAGTACTGCTTCGCGTTCGAGCTGACGACGGCGTTGAACATCGCGCTCGCGGAGTCCATGAAGTAGGTGCCGGCGGGGGCATTCTTCTTGTACTCCTCACCGAGCCTGAGGTAGTCCTCCCAGCCACCGGAGAACTTGGCCGCGACCTCCTTGCGGTCGGTCGGCAGGCCGGCCTTCTTGAAGAGCTCGGTGTTGTAGCAGAGCGACATCGGGCCGATGTCGGTACCCGCGCCGATCACCTTGCCGTCCGAGGTGGTGGCCTGCTTCTCCTTCCAGGACACCCAGTCGTTGACGTCGATCACCTTGCTGAGGTCGGCGAACTGGTCCGCCTTGGTGTCGACGACCTCCTTGATCCGCCCGACCTCGAGGCCCTGGACGTCGGCCAGCCCACTGCCCGAGTTCAGCTGCTGGAGCAGCTTGGGGTAGTAGTTCTTCTCCTCGGCCGTGGTGTCTTCCTTGACCGTGATGTTCGGGTGCAGCTCGTGGTACTTGGCGAAGAGGCCGGCTTCCTTGTAGCCGAACTGCCCGTAGTCGGCGACGGTCAGCGTGATCTTCCCGTTCGCATCGGAGCTCGTGTCCGATGAGTCCGAGTCGCTGCTGCAGCCGGTCAGCAACAGGGCCGAGGCTGTCAGGCCCGTGGTGACCAGAACCGCGGCTTTGCGGCTTCGGCCGGCGACGGTGCGGGTGATACGCATTCCACTACTCCTTGTTCCAGGGTGGGACTGGCGTTCTGACTGCGTGGCATACGCGCTGGTGGGTGCGGGTGCCAGGTGGTTCAGGGGGGAGGACACGGGCAGTGCCGTTCGCACAAGAAATCCTCATGCAATGTGGGAGCGCTCCCATGCGTCGATGTCGGAAGGTTGCTGCCTGGGAGGGGTGGGTGTCAAGAGTTGAAGACGCTTCCGTTGCGCGAGCGTGTCCTGCAAGTCACGAGACCGTGTCCGGCCAGAGGCTTGCCAAAGCGGGCCGACAGGGGATGCGGAATCCCTCGTTCCCGAATTCCCGCAGGTGACAGGCCTGTTGGTGCAGGATCACGGGGATGGGGCCGGGAAACGGCGGCGATCTCACGGGATTTCCTCCGGCCACCCGAAACACCTGCGGCCACCCCCGCTTCACCCCGGACCGCCCACCGGAAGGTGAACGGGAGAGTGCGCTCCAGGGGGGCCGATCAGTACTCCCGCGTTCTTTCCCCGAAGCCGGAGGTGCGGATCATGCCGGTGCGTTATGCGGCAGGCACGTGCCGAAGGCCGTGCGCGTCACCTTCGGCCACGTCTTGCCCCGACCGGCGGACGGACCCGATGCGCCGGGAACCGGGCACGGCACCGGCACCGGCACCGGCACCGGCACCGGGGGGAACCAAGCCCGCCCACTGCCCAGGACAGCGGCTGCCGAGGACAGCGGCTGAGGGCAAATGGGGGCGCACCCCGGCCGGGCGTGGGGGGATGTGGGGGCCGGCCGGGATGCGCGGGGGGTGGTGGCTACTTGTAGGCGCCGAACGCCTTCGTGAAGGCGAGCGGCTCCTGAGCGATCGAACTGCACGTCGCGTCCGCGGTCGGCTTCGCACCGCCCTCGCACTCCTTGTCCCGCGTGCCCGACCACATCGCCAGCCAGCCGAGCCCCTTCTCCTGGGCGAACTCCACCAGCTGTGTGGCGTCCTCGACCTTGAAGATCTCGGTGCTGACGTCGTTCACACCGATCATCGGGGTGACCGCGACGGCCTTCCACGCGTCCGCGTCGGAGAGCCCGAGCACGCCCTTGATCTGGGCCTGGGTGGCGGTGGCGGCCTGGATCGCGTACTCGCCCATGTCGCCGCTGTACGAGGCGCCGTAGTCCATCGCCATGATGTTGACGGCCCCGACGTCGACGCCGTTCTTCTTCGCGTCGGCGACCAGGTCCACTCCGGGCTGGGTCAGACCCTCGGGCATCACCGGCAGGGTGAAGGAGACGTCCAGCCCGGGGTGCGACTTCTGGAGCTCGGCGATGGCCTGGGAGCGGCGGGAGTTCGCCGCGGTGTCCGGCAGCGCGCCGCCCTCGATGTCGAAGTCGACCTTGGTCAGCTTGTACGTGTCCACGACCTTGCCGTAGGCCGCGGCCAGGTCGTCGGCCGAGGTGCAGTTCAGTGCCAGCTCGGAGCCGGACGCACCGCCGAAGGAGACCCGGACGTCGCCGCCCGCCGCGCGCAGGTCGCCGATCTGGGAGGCGACCTGGTCGTCACCGAGGCCGGTGACACCGCCCCAGAGGGGCGCGCAGCTGCCGCCCGAGGTGATGAAGGCGAGGTTGAACTCCTTGACGCCGGTCTTCGTGGCGGTGCCGGTCAGGTCGAAGGCGGGATAGAGCGAGGTGTCGACGTACGGGGCGAAGCCCGCGCCGCTCGCGGCGGAGCCGCCGTCGTCCGCGTCGGTCGTGGTGGGGGTCGGCGTGGGAGTCGCGGTCCCGGCCGGCGGGGTGGTGGGGGTGGCCGGGCCGGTGGGGGTGGGGGCCGCGGTCTCGGTGGGGCGGCCGCTGGGCTCCGGTGTGGCGCCGGTGTCCACGGAGCAGTTGGCGTCGTCGATGAGGCAGCCGGTGGGGTCGGCCGCCTCGTCGTCGGCGCTGGTGACGAAGCCGATGGTGACGGACTTGCCGGGGGCCAGTTCCTTGTTCCAGGCCGCCGGCCGCACGGTGACGTGGCTGCCGCTGACGGTGTGCTCGCCGTTCCAGAGGGAGCTGAGCTTCGTGCCCGCCGGCAGGTCGAACTCCAGGGTCCAGTCCGACTTGGCCCGGTCCGTGTCGTTGGTGACGACGTACTGCCCGGTGTAGCCGCCCGTCCAGCCGCTGGTCCTGGTGTACGCGGCGCCGACCGCCGATGCCTGGGCCGTGCCGGTGAGGGCGAAGACCGTCCCGCCGATCACGGCCGCGGCGACGACCGCGCCGATCGCCTTGGTCCTGGTGCTCGCCGTGCGCCGGTGCGTGCTGGTGGCCATCGCGTTCCTGCCTCGTCATACGGAAGTGGGGGATGCGACAGCACGCTAGCGGCACCGAATCCGGCAAATGCCGCAGTTGGGGTTCGAGTTGATGTTCTTAGGGTGGGCTTAAGGAGCGCATCGGCCGCCCTAAAGGTTCGGGCCCGCCCCGGAGCGGAATCGGCTCCCGGTGTTGCGGCGGGTCACTCCGCGCCGCTGCCGCCCGACCCGGTGCCCGCGCCCCTTCGGCCGCTGTCCGCCGAGCCCGATCCAGATGCGCACCTCGGTGCCGCCGAGCACCGAGCGCCCGATCCGTACATCGCCCCCGGTGGACTCCGCGACCCGGCGGACGATGTCGAGGCCGAGCCCGGTCGAGCCCACCGCGTCCTTCGCACCGCCGCGGCCGCTGCCGCCACGGGCCAGCGCGGCCGTGGGGTCGGCGATGCCGGCGCCCGCGTCCGAGACCAGCACGATCACCGCGTCGCCGCTGTGGTGCACGTCCACGGCGAAGGCGGTGCCCTCGGGGGTGTGCCGGAAGACGTTTCCGAGCAACGCGTCCAGTGCGGCGGCCAGTTCGGGCCGGGCGACCGGGATGCGTACCGTACGGTCCACCCCCGCCAGGCGCACCTCGCGGCCCTCGTCCTCGGCCAGCGCCGACCAGAAGGCCATGCGTTCACGGATCACCTCGGAGGCGTCGCAGCCGGCCCCGGGACCGCCGCTCGGCCCCTGGGTCTGCGGACGCTGCTCCCTGGCGGTCCGGATGATCGTGTCGACCTCGCGCTCCAACTGCTCGACGGCCGCCCGGGTCTGTTCGGCTGCGGGACCCTCGCCGAGCGAGGCGGCGTTGAGCCGCAGGACGGTGAGCGGGGTGCGCAGCCGGTGCGAGAGGTCGGCTGCCAGTTCCCTTTCGTTGGCGAGGAGCTGGACGACCTGGTCGGCCATGGAGTTGAACGCGACGGCCGCCGAGTGCAGTTCGGTCGGCCCCTCCTCGGGCACCCGGGTGCCGAGCCGCCCCTCGCCCAGGTCGTGCGCCGCCCCGGCGAGGCGTCGGGCGGGCTCCACCATGCGTACGCCGAGCCGGTCGGCCACGGCGACCGAACCGACGATCAGCGCGATGCCGACGCCCGCCAGCATCAGCCAGGCGGTGGCGACGCCGTTGGAGACCTCGCCCTCGGGCACGAACACCTCGACGACGGCGGTTCCTCCGGCGCCGAGCGCGGTGGGCTGGAGCAGCGCGGAGCCGCCGGTGACCTCGGTGATGGAGGCGCGCCCCGACTCCCGTACGGTCTCCAGGTCCTTGCGGGTGGCGCGTCTGCTGCCGATCTCCACGGCCCGGCGGTCCGGCTCGTCGGCTGCGGGGATGTGGACGGCCATCCGGCCGTCGGCCCCGGGTTCGGTGGTGAGCACGGCCTTTTCGAGTTCGGCCCGGTCGGTGGTGATGGAGAGCGTCGGGCCGATCGTCGCCGCCTGCCGTTCGGCGTCGGAGAAGGCGCGGTCGCTCGCCATCTCCTTGATGACGAGGCCGAGGGGTACGGCGAAGGCGACCACGACCATCGCGGTGACGGCCAGGCAGACCTTGACCAGCGCCCATCTCATGCGGGCTGCTCCGGTGCGGCGGGCGGCTGCAGTTTCACGCCGACTCCGCGCAGGGTGTGCAGATAGCGGGGCCGGGCGGCGGTTTCGCCCAGTTTCCGCCGGAGCCAGGAGAGATGGACGTCAATGGTCTGGTCGTCCCCGTACGACTGCTGCCAGACCTCGGCGAGGAGTTCCTTGCGGGGAACGACGACGCCCGGCCGGCCGGCCAGGAAGGTCAGCAGGTCGAACTCGCGCCGGGTGAGGTCGAGGTCCGCTCCGTCGAGCTCGGCCCGGCGCCGCAGCGGGTCTATGGAGAGCCCGCCGACCTGGATGACGCGCGGGGAGGCCGCCCGGCCCTCCGCGGCGCGCGAGCGGCGCAGTACGGCGGCCATCCGCGCGGAGAGGTGTTCCACGGAGAACGGCTTGGTCAGGTAGTCGTCCGCGCCGTCGTTGAGCAGCCGGACGATCTCGCTCTCGTCGTCGCGGGCGGTCGCGATGATGACGGGCACATCGGTGATGCCGCGCAGCATCTTCAGCGCCTCCGACCCGTCGAGATCGGGCAGCCCGAGATCGAGGATGACCACGTCGAACCGGAAGTGGGCGACCTCGCGCAGCGCTTCGAGCGCGGTGCCGACACTCCGTACCGTATGGGAGGCCTCGGTCAGGTGCCGGATGAGGGCGGAACGTACGAACTGGTCGTCCTCGACCACGAGCACACTTGGCATGGGCGGCACCGTACGCCATCCGGCCTTCCGGAGTCCGGCCGGTGGCGGTAGTGGGACAGCGTGGGTGCCCGTGGGGCAGGATGTGCCGATGCAACGAGGAGTCGTACACGCTCTCGCGTGGTCGCTCGCCACCGGCGCGGCGGTCACCCTGTCGTGGTGGGGTGTGCACACCGTGATGGCGGGGACGGCGTACGACCCGCCGCGCGCCCTGCCGATCTCCGCGAGTGCCCGCGCCGCCACGGAAACGCTGTCGTCCTCGACGCACCGCCCGGAACCGTCGCCGTCGCCCAGCAGCACGCCCCGTACCACCCCCAAGCCTTCGGTGAGCCCCTCCCCCGCGCGGTCGCACGCCGCCCCGGCGGCCCCTTCGCGGCCCGCGGCCACGGCCACGACCGCTCCCCCGGGCATGGCGAAGAGCTACTCGACGGACGGTGGCCGGGTGGTCTTCGAACTGGGGGCGGACCGGGCGAAGCTGGTGTCGGCGACGCCCGAGCAGGGGTGGTCGATGCAGGTCTGGTCGAACACCACCTGGATCCGGGTGAACTTCGCCCAGGACGACGGCACGACGGTCTCGGTGTTCTGCACCTGGAACGACCATCCGCCGCAGGTGGACATCATCAACTCCTGAGCCGCTCCGGGCATCGCACCCGTGTCACCGGGCGCTGCGGGCTGCCCCCGGCCGGCCGTCAGTCGAAGGCGGTGGCGGGCGGCGGCGGTGAGGGCCTGGCCCCGGCGTCGTGCACCGGGGCCGCGCCGCCGGTGAAGTCGGCGAGCGCACGCCCGTGTTCGACGCGCCCCGGGTGCGGATCGGTCGCCACCCGGCGGGTCAGCTCCGCGACCTTCGGCGCCACATCGGAGGCGAGCAGTACGGCGTTGCCGAAGCGGCGGCCCCGGAACACGGTGGGGTCCGCGGCGAGGGCCAGCTCGGGGAAGACGGTGGCCGCGGTGGCGATCTGGCCGCGCAGATGGGCCAGCGGGGGGCCGTCGGCGAGGTTGGCCGCGTACGTCCCGCCGGGTTTCAGGACCCGGCGGACCTCGGCGAGGAACTCGGTGCTGGTGAGGTGGGCGGGGGTGCGGGCCCCGCTGAAGACGTCGGCGATGACGAGGTCCGCCCAGCCGTCCTGGATCTTCCCGAGCCCGGCACGGGCGTCGACGGCGCGGACCCTGATCCTCGCCTGCGGGTCGAGCGGCAGCTCCCGGCGCACCAGTTGGACGAGGGCGGCGTCCACCTCGACGATCTGCTGGGTGGATCGGGGGCGGGTCGCGGCGACGTAGCGGGCGAGCGTGAAGGCGCCGCCGCCCAGATGGACGACGTGCAACGGCTGCCCGGCGGGGGCGGCGAGATCGGCGATGTGTCCGATCCGGCGCTGGTACTCGAAGGAGAGGTACGTCGGGTCGTCGAGGTCGACGTGGGACTGCGGGGCACCGTCGATGGTCAGGGTCCAGGCGCGCCTGCGCTCCCGGTCGGGCACCAGCTCGGCCAGGCCGCCGTCCACCGGTTCGGAGACGTTGCCGGGCGCTCCGGGGCCGGAGCCGCGTGCGGCCTTGCGGTCGGCCCTGCGGTCCGTGCGCTGCTTGCGGTCGCCCGCGCCACCGGCCGCTCCTCGACGTGCCACTGCTTCTCGTCCCTGCTCACTGCTCATCGTGTCCGGGACCGGTCGGAACCGGCCGTGGCGGGCTGCTCCGGGGTGCCCGCCGTCCGGCCATTATGAGCTCAGCGGCAGTTGTCGGCCGCCTCGATGAGCCGGGCGGCCTGGTCGAGCGCGGCCCGCAGCACCGCCGGGTCGGTGACCGCGGTGTCGTCGCCGGGCGGCAGCAGCCAGCCGCTGCCGGAGACGGACGGCTCGGCGGGGATGCGCAGCCCACGGCCGTCGGTCTGCGTACAGGCGCTGCCGGGCACGTCCCAGGCCTCCGCGGTGCCGGGCGGCACCAGGAAGCCGAGGACGGCGCAGGGGCCGTCGTGGATGACCGGGCCGACGGCCTCCTGGTCGGCGCCGCGGCGCAGGATGTCCACGGCCTCCAGCCCCTGCCTGGCGGGGACGGTCACCAGGTCGCGGGGTTCGGCGCCGGGGGTCCGGTCCCGGCCGCCGGGGCCTTCGGCGGATGCCATGGGACCGGGCGTGGCCGTCGTCGCGCTCGTCGTCGCGGTGGTCCGCGAGTCGGTCGCCATGTCGAGATGCAACAAGGGACCTCTCCTCTCATCGCCGGGCGGAGCCGGGCTCCGTCTCCACATGGACCAACGCGCCGACCGCGTCAAGGGCTACGGCCCAGCACCGCCGCAAAGGGTGGCAGTTCATGGCGGATCGTGGGCAAGATGTCTGTTTTATTGGTAAACGCAGCGTGTTCGACTTGTCACAGCAGGTACGTTCTTGCTCCGCCGGGACACCGGAAACAGCGCCCGGCTCGCACCAGAGAGGGTCCCGCCATGGTGTCGACACGGGCAGTTCCCAACCTCGCCTTCCGGCGGCTGCGCGGACAGCGCTCCGCCGGGGAGTTCGCTGCCGCGGTACGCAGGTCCGCCCGCGAGATCGGCGAGCAGGTCGCGTGCGACGCCCGGTACATCGGACGCGTGGAGTCCGGCGAGATCCGCTGTCCGAACTACGCGTACGAGCGGGTCTTCCTGCACATGTTCCCCGGGGCGGACCTGGCGGACCTGGGCTTCTCGCCGCGCGAATCGGTACGCGGCAGGGGGGCCAGGACCGCTGCGAATGTTCCCGCTCCCCCCACTTCCCCGCTGCCAGGCAGCGACACCGACGAGGAGTGCGACGTGCTGCGTCGCGTATTCATGACGAGCGGCTCCACCACGATGGCGGCCGCCTCCCTGGGCCCGGTCCTCGGTGGCATGGCCACCGCCGTCTCCCTGCCCGTGCAGCGCCGGGTCGGCGAGACGGAGGTGACCGCCGTCGAGAAGGCGGTGCGGCAGATCCGTCTGCTGGACGACCGGCACGGCGGCGACGGCCTGTACCGGCGGGCCTCACGGCCGCTGCGGGCGGCGTACGCGCTGCTCGACTCCGGAACCACGCCCCGGGGCTCCACGGCGGACCGGCTGCACTCCGGCGCCGGAGAACTGGCCATCTCCGTGGGCTGGCTGGCCCATGACTCGGGCCGGTTCGACGACGCCCGCTCGCACTACGCGGAGGCGCTGGCCACCGCCCGGGTCGCCGGGGACCGGGCGCTGGAGGCGCACGCGTTCTGCAACGCGTCGTTCCTGGCCCGGGACACGGGGCGCTCGCGGGAGTCGGTGCGGGCCGCGGAGGCGGGGCTGCGGGCCGCGCAGCCGCTGGGTTCGCCCCGGCTGACGGCGTTGCTCTCCCTGCGGGAGGCGGGGGGCCGGGCGGGGCTCGGGGACCGTGCAGGCTGCGAGCGGGCGCTCGGCCGGGCGCACACCGCGTTCGGGAAGGGGCCGTCCGCGGCCGACCCGGAGTGGATGAGCTTCTTCCGCGAGGCGGAGCTCGAGATGCTGGAGGCGCAGTGCTGGTCGGCGCTGGGTGACTGGTCGCGTGCGGCGCGCCATGCCCGGCGCGCGACGCGGCTGCAGGATCCGCACTTCACCCGGAACATGGCGCTGTACCGGGCCGAGCTGACCACGGACCTGGCCCGTGCGGGCCTCGCCGAGGAGGCGGCGGCCACCGGCCACCAGGTGCTGGACCTGCTGGACCAGGTCCGGTCCTCGCGGATCAGGACGATGCTGGCGGGGGCGGTGGCGGTACTGCGGCCGCGGGGCCGGGGTTCGGTCGAAATCACGGACTTCCTCGACCGCCACGGCACGACGCCCCCGAAGCCGTAGCCCCCGTGTCCCGGCCAATTCGGCCCGTCCGGCGATGAGGACGGAACCCTCCGGCCGGACCGGGGCGCGGAAAACAGCCCGCCCGGCGTTTGAGGGTGAAGGTGGCTCACCCCGGGCCGGGGTACAGGGTTCCGTCCTCAAACGCCGGACGGGCCGAGTTGGCCGGACGGGCCGAGTGGGCACGGACACGCAACGCGCCCCCGCGGCTACCGCTCCAGGTGGCCCGTGTCGTTCCAGCGTTCCATGGCAGGCGCCCCGTACGCCCACCCCAGCACCGACAGCGACGTCGGATCCAGCCGGATGCGGGAGGCGAAGGAGACGGGCTCGCCCAGCCACCGCGCCCCCAGCGCCCGCAGGATGTGGCCGTGGCCGAAGACCAGGACGTCGCGGTCGGCGGAACGGGCCCACTCCACGATCTCGTCCGCGCGGGCCGAAAGCCCGGCCAGGGTCTCCCCCTCCGGCACCCCGTCGCGCCAGATGAACCAGTCCGGACGGATCGCCTTGATCGCGGCCGGAGTCATGCCCTCGTACGCCCCGTAGTCCCACTCCATCAGCGCGTCCCACCGCTCGGCCCGTTCGCCGAACCCCGCGAGCTCGCACGTCTCGGCCGCCCGCACGAGCGGACTGGTCCTGACCTCGACACCGGGCAGACCCGCCCACGGCCCGCGGTGCAGCCGCTCACCGAGCAGCTTGGCGCCCGCGCGCCCGGTGTCGAGCAACGGGATGTCCGTCCTGCCTGTGTGGTTCCCCTTGACGGACCATTCCGTCTGTCCGTGCCGGGCAAGCAGGATGCGCGGTGCCATATGACGGCTCTCCCTGAAACTGAGATCTCCGACGCGTGGATCTGAGATCTTGGACATCGACGGGGACGTGACCGTCCGACGTATCAAAGGTGAACGGTTGGAACGGATCGTCCGGATTTCCATCATCGCGTACATGTCGGGGAGGCAACCTGGGGGGCCGAACCGGCGTCCCTCTCAACACAGCCGCATCGGAGCGGCTGAGGGGTGTCGAAGGACACCCCCGGGGGAATCGCGGCCGACCCGCACCGTACGGTTGAACGTCTGCCGTCGGCCGCATGAAAACGTGATGGAGAACTTCCGGATGCCGCACGCCACCACCGCGCCCGAGCCGCGCCCCCGGCCCCGCTGGTGGACCGAGCTGCCGCTGCTCGCCCTGGTGTACGCAGCGTACTCGGGCGGCAGACTGCTGGTGCGCGGGGACGTGTCGGCGGCCGTCGACCACGGACTGCGCCTCCTGCACCTGGAACAGACGCTCCACATCAACTTCGAGCACCCGCTCAACCGGCTGCTCACCGCGCACTCCTCCATAGGCATACCCGCCGACTTCGCGTACGCCTCACTGCACTACCTGGTCACCCCCGGCGTCCTCATATGGATGTTCCGCAGGCGATCGGAGGCCTATCGCAGGGCCCGCACCTGGCTGATGACCTCCACCATGCTCGGCCTGATCGGCTTCACACTGATGCCGACCTGTCCGCCGCGGCTGCTGGCCGCCGGACACGGCTTCGTCGACACGATGGCGCAGTACAGCTCGTACGGCTGGTGGGGCACCGAGGCCAGCGCCCCGCGCGGCATGGGCGGTATGACCAACCAGTACGCGGCGATGCCGAGCCTGCACGTCGGATGGGCGCTGTGGTGCGGCATCCTCCTCTGGCGCCACGGGCGCCACCCGCTCGTACGGGCCGCCGGTATCGCGTACCCCCTGGTCACCACCTTCGTGGTGATGGGCACCGCAAACCACTACTTCCTCGACGCCGTCGCCGGAGCGGCCGTCATGGGGCTCGGCGCCCTGCTCGCCCGGCCCGTGACGCTCCTGGCCGACCAGGTCACGAACGCCGTTGCGACCCGCTTCGCACGGGTGACCGCGGCCACGAAGTCCCCGGATGTCAGTGACGGATGCAAGACTTCCGCGGGTGAGCGAATCCCCGGCCAGCGGACCACCTCCGCAGATCCCACCGATGCCGCAGGACCGGCCGGTCCACCTGCCCCGGCCGACGTCCCCGCCTCCGCGGGAAGAGCCGCGGGCGGTGACGCTGCGGCAGCGGCTCGCTGAGCTGAGGGGCCCGGCCGTCGCACCCCGTCCGCTGGACGCCCGCGCACTGGCCGCCCTCGCCGCCAACCCCGGCTGCAAGCGGCGCGCCCTGCTCGACGGGGCGGGCGTCGACAAGTCCGCCCTCGCCACCGCACTCGGTTCACCCGCCCCGTTCGGCCAGTCCCAGTTCGCCTTCATCCGGGGCAACGCCTTCGAGGCCAGGGTCAAGGCCGACGGCGGTACGGAGCTGATGCGCCTGCTGCACGAGCGGCTCGGCGACGGCGGCGAACCGCCGCGGGACGTCGCGGTGCCCGATCTGACCGCCGCCGGACCCGAGGGGCGCGCCGCGCGCACCGCGCTGGCCCTGCGGGAGGCCACGGGTGCGGGCGGCTGGGCGCTGCTGGACCACCCGATGCTTGCCCTGGAGGTGGCGGGGTCGCCCGCCTATCTGGAGCCGGACGCGGTGGTGGTCCACCCCGACGGCACCTGGACGGTCGTCGAGATCAAGTCCTTCCCCATGATCGACGGTTCCGCCGACGCCGCCAAGGTGGGCGCCGCCGCCCGGCAGTCCGCGGTCTACGTACTCGCGTTGGAGCGGGTAGCCGGGGCCACCGACGGGGCGGAGGTCGGCCACCGGGTGCTGCTGGTCTGCCCCAAGGACTTCTCCAACCTGCCGGCCGCCTCCGTCGTCGACGTACGCAAACAGCGCGCGGTCACCCGCCGCCAGCTGACCAGGCTCACCCGGATCGAGGACATCGCGGCGGCGCTGCCGGAGGGCACCACCTTCGACCCGGAGCTCTCCCCCGAGGAGCTGGCCGGGGCCGTCGAGTCGGTCGGTGCGGCGTACGCGCCGGAGTGCCTGGCCGCGTGCGAGCTCGCCTTCCACTGCCGGGGCAGGGCGCGTGACGCCGGTGCCGTGGAGGCCCTGGGCCGCAGTGTGCGGGGCGAGCTCGGCGGGCTGACCACCGTCGGTGAGGTACTGGCCGCTGCCGCGGGCAAGGAGGGCGATCCGGCGGATCCGACGGTCGCCGCCCTGCGCCGCGCCGCGGCCCTGCGCGCCGAGGCGCTCGAAGGCGGCGCCACATGTCGCTGATCACCACCCTGGCCAGGCTGGAGGCCGTGGAGAGCGGCCGGGCGCAGCCGACGGCCACGGTCCGCCACCGGCATCTCACCGGCCGGCCGCTCGTCCTGGTGCCGCTCACCACCGCGGGCGAGGCCGGTGCCCCGCTCGGCGCCCTGGTCGGCACCGACCGGGACGCGCCCCGGCTGCTGGCCGTGGCCCAGCCGCGCGACCGGGATCTGCGGTTCTCCTTCCTCGCGGAGCTGGCCGAGGCGGTGCTGCCGCACATCGAGTCGTACGCCGATGTGATCGAGCCCGCCGAGCGCAGCGAGACGGACCCCGCGACCGGCAAGAAGGTCAAGGTCGAGACGGAGCTGTGCACGGACGCGGCGCAGCTGATCGTGCCGAGCCGGGCGGGCATCGAGTTCGTCCGGCTGCTCGGCCGCTCCATGCGGTTCCGGCGCACCGCGGACGACGACCCCGACACCCCGTATCCGGCGCCCGCCCGGGTGCCGCTGCTGGGCCGCTGGCTGACGCACTACGGCGAGCGCGCCCGGGTGCCGGGCTCCGCGCTGCTGCTGGCCGGCACGGATCTCCTGGGCAGGCACTGGGCGACCGGTCAGTCCAGCCTGGAGGACCAGCACCTGGGCGCCCTGCTCGCCTGGATCGATCCGCCGGCGGGCGAGTCGGGGGCCGAGGCGGCGCTCCGCGCCGAGCTGGCCCGGGACCGCGAAGGGCAGCTGCTGTGCCCTCCGGCCGGACCGGCCACCGACCCGGACTTCGACAACCGGCTGCTGGCTCCGGCGATCGAGAAGTACGACCGCGCGCGCACCTCGCTCGCCGCCGCCGAGGACGGTCTGGCGGCCGATGCCCGGCTCGCCGAACTGACCGCGGCCGAGCGGGAGACGAGGGCCCTGCTGGCGGGTGTGCTGCGGCCGACCTGGGACGCCGTGTGGCGGGCCCTGGACCTGCTGCGGGAGCTTCCCGAGGCCTCCAGGGCCGAGGACCGGTGGACGCGCGACCGCTGGTCGTTCACCGCCCACCGCGACCGGGTGCGGTCGGGTGAGCCGCCCCAGCCGCGCCGGGACGACGCGGTGACTGCGGCCCGCAAGCTCGCCTCGCGGGAGACGGCCCAGGCACAGCTGGAGGCCCAGGAGGCGCTGGACGATCCGCTGGTGCTGGCCGGCCGCCGGCTGGCGGGCGAGGCGTTCCTCGGGGAGGTGACCGGCGTGGAGATGGCGTACAGCGAGTCGAAGCGTCCCTCACCGCGCCCGCTGGTGAGCGTCCGCACCGACGAGCGGCCTCAGCTGACCGACCGCGTCAAGGTCTACCGCTCGCTGGACGGCAAGCCGCAGACGGCCGAGTTCGCCGGGTACGGGCCGCAGGAGGAGGGCGCGTCGCCCGTGCTGGTGCTGCGGATCACCGACCGGATGGGCCGGGGCAGGGAGCCGGCTCCGGGCTCGGTGCCGGAGCCGGGTGACCGGATCGCCTGGACCCTCTTCGAGCACGATCAGCGCGGCGGCCCGAAGCTGCCGGACGCGGAGGAGACCCCGTGGACCCACGGCGGTCCGCCGGGCGCAGCCCCGGCCGCCGAGCGCCCTGACCTCGTGACCCCGGAGGACGTGCTGTGAGCGACGGATTCGACCCGGGTGCGGCGGCGGGCCGGGCCACCTCCCAGATCCTGGACGACACGCTGAACGGCACGGCCCGCGGCATCGTGGTGGACTCCCCGCCCGGTGCCGGCAAGTCGACCCTCGTGGTCCGGGCCGCGCTGGAGCTGGCCGCGGCCGGGCGCCCGCTGATGGTCGTCGCGCAGACGAACGCCCAGGTCGACGACCTGGTGGTCCGGCTGGCCGAGAAGGACCCGGGGCTGCCGGTCGGCCGGCTGCACAGCAACGACTCCGACCCGTACGACAAGGTGCTGGACGGGCTGGACAACGTACGCAAGTCGGCGAAGGCGGCGGATCTGGCGGGGCTGGACATCGTCATCTCCACGGCGGCCAAGTGGGCGCACGTGAAGAACGTCGAGCCGTGGGGGCACGCGATCGTCGACGAGGCGTACCAGATGCGTTCGGACGCGCTGCTGGCCGTCGCCGGACTCTTCGAACGGGCGCTGTTCGTGGGCGATCCGGGCCAGTTGGACCCGTTCTCGATCGTGGGCGCCGACCAGTGGGCGGGACTGAGCTACGACCCGTCGGCGAGCGCGGTCACCACCCTGCTGGCGCACAATCCGGAGCTGCCGCAGCGGCGGCTCCCGGTCTCCTGGCGGCTGCCCGCGTCGGCCGCGCAACTGGTCTCGGACGCGTTCTACCCGTACACACCGTTCCGCAGCGGTACGGACCACGGGGACCGGCTTCTGTCGTTCGGTGTCGGGTCCGACGGTTCGGCGGCCGACCGGGTGCTGGACGAGGCGGCGGAGTCCGGCTGGGGTCTGCTGGAGCTGCCCGCCCGGCACACCCCGCGCACGGACCCCGAGGCCGTCCGGGCGGTGGCCACGGTGGTGCGCCGACTCCTGGACCGGGGCGGCGCGGCCACCAGCGAGCGTTCCCCGGACCCGGCCCCGGTGACGGCGGACCGGGTGGCGGTCGGCACGGCCCACCGCGATCAGGCGGCGGCGGTGCGGGCGGCGCTCGCTGAGCTGGGGGTGACCGGCGTGGCGGTGGACACCGCGAACCGGCTCCAGGGCCGCGAGTTCGATGTGACGGTGGTCCTGCACCCGCTGTCCGGACGGCCCGACGCCACGGCGTTCCATCTGGAGACGGGCCGGCTGTGCGTGCTGGCCTCCCGGCACCGGCACGCCTGCATCGTGGTGTGCCGAGCGGGGGTGGCCGAACTGCTGGACGAGCACCCGTCGACGGAGCCGGTCCAGCTGGGTGTGACGGTGAAGTTCCCGGACGGCTGGGAGGCCAATCACCGGGTGCTGGCGCATCTGGCGGAACACCGCGTGCCATGGGGACGTTGACGGCGGGGGCGCCGCGCGGCGGGGTCGTCCGCACCGCACGCCGGGCGCCCTTGCGGCGGGTTGGACAATAGAGGGTGGCCGTCGGGCCCACCGGAGGAGGAACAACCACATGGCACAACCCGAGCGGAACGAGCAGCAGCGGCTGCGCCCCGCACCCCTGCTCTTCGAACCGTCGGCGGCGGTCGCCGATCCTGAGCACTTCTTCGACCTGGAGTCGATGGAGGACCCGAAGGAGCTGCTGAGCCGTTCGACCGAGCTGGCGCTGGCCTTCCGCGCGGCGACGGACCGGGCGGTCGAGTACCAGGCGATCGCGGCCGCCCAGCTGGCCGATCCGCGCCGGTTCGACCGGCTGACCACCGCGGACATCGCGCGGCGGGCGGAGTGGACCGAGGACTACGCGAAGAAGATGGTCGAGTTCGGCAGGAGCCTGCTGAACGACCCGAGGCCCTGACGTCCACTGAACGACCCGAGGCCCCGGCGTCGGTGGAAGTCGGGGAGCGGGTGCTGACTGCGGGTAGAACCACTGGCATATGCCTGGGGGCAAGATACCCCTCACCACCCCGAGCTGTCCCGGTTTCCCGCAACTCTGGGAATCCGGCCGATCACTCCCGGTAGACCTGTGCATATGACCGCATGGCTGCCAGACGAAACGACCCTGCATCACGGCGACGGCCCCTACCGGGACGCCGACATCTTCGCCGTCCTGCGCGAACAGGCCGGGAACCAGACCGCTCAGGTCACCGCGGCCGGTGCCGCCTGGCTGGCCGGTGCCGCGGCGTATCCACGCAGCGCGCTGGCCCAGTGGGAGTCGCACCCGTCCGCTCCCGGGGTGCTGCCGTGCGGTTCGTCCTTCGACGTGGTGAACGTGCCGACGCTGTTCGGGCGGCGGATGCTGGAGCACCTCTGGGCGGACGGTCCGGGCTCGGGTCCGGTCGCCACGCACCGCGGCCGGATGCTGCTGTTCGCCTCCCCCGGGACGGCCCAGCGGCTGCCCTCGCTGCTGGACTGGGAGGAGTGGGGAGGGGGCCCCGCCTCCCGGGCCGGCCGGGCCGCTCCGGGGCAGGACGACGGCGAGCGCAAGGTGCCTCCGCTGCTCTGCCACGGCACCGGGGACGCGGTGACCGTGCCGCCCCTGACCTGCGGACCGGATACTTCGGGCCCCCGCTGGGTGGTCGCCCCGGACACCCGCAGCCCGTGGCTGCCGGGGCCGGACGTACTGCTGTGGGCATGTGTGCGAGTGGCCCGGTCCGCGCCCTCTTCGGGGCCCCGGATTTCGATTTTTCCTCCCGCCGATCAGGGTGCTAAGGTCTACGACGTCAGCAGGCGCCGCTAGCTCAGTTGGTTAGAGCAGCTGACTCTTAATCAGCGGGTCCGGGGTTCGAGTCCCTGGCGGCGCACAGACAGAAGGAGCCCCCTCGCGAGAGCGAGGGGGCTTCTTCGTCGTGGCCCGCGGGCGGCCCGGGAGGCGTTATGTCCCGGGGGTGATCCGGACCGTCCAGGCGCCCGACGGGGTCCGGTCGGAGACCTCGATCGTGGTGTGTCCGCCGGGTACGGAGAACGTCTCGCCGACCCGCAGCGGGGCGTCCGCGAGCGGCGGGTAGACCGACTGCTCCCAGCAGGCCGCCGTGTCGGGGTGGGTGTCGATGACGTCGACCGGCCCGCCGCCCGACGGGGTCTCGTTGCGGATCCGGTAGAGCAGCACACCCTCGGTGCAGGTCGACCGGTCGTTGCCGGTGGCGCTGCGGGCCTCGATCGCCACGGCACTGCCCTCGCCCGTCCTGATCACCGCGAGCCGGGTCCCGATGGACGCACCGGCCACGGGCACGGCAGCCATCGGTTCGAGGGTGACGATGCGGTCGCTCTGGATGCAGGTCACCTGCCGGTCGTCCAGCCAGCCCAGTTTCCACTTCTGCCAGCCGAAGAAGTCGGGTGCGAGCCCGAACTGACTGCCCATCACGTCCCAGTCACCCACGTAGGTGTCCCAGTCGCCCTTGCCGTCCGAGGGCCGGTGGTAGAGGTCGGGCAGGTCGAAGACGTGTCCGGTCTCGTGGGCCAGCACGTTGTGGTCCGGCGGGTGCTGTTCGAAAACGGTGACGACGCGCCTGATGTCCGTACCGTCGGCATGCAGGGGCCGTTCGAAGTTGACGACCTTGGTGGCGTCCGAGTCGACGCCCGGGGCGTCGGGGTCGGCGACGAGGTAGACGATGTCGTACTTGGAGAAGTCCACCTGGGGGTCGGCCGCGTCGATGGCGTCACGCAGATAGGCGCTGCGCCGGTCGTTGGCCCAGTCACGCTTTATGCCGTACCAGACCGACGGCTTGGGCATCTGGATCCACTGCTGCTGCGGGTGCGGGCGCAGGGTGAACTTTCCGTACGAGGCGTGCCGGAAGAACCGGGTGGTGGCGGGGAAGTAGTCGGAGGTGAGCTCGGCGGGGGTGGTGGCGGGCCGGGCGTCCGGGAACGAGAGGAAGACCATGACGGCGTCGAGCGGATGGTCGGGGCGCGGGTAGGCGCCGTTCCACTCGTCGAGCCCGAGCGAGTGATGGGCCTGCGTCCTGGGCAGCGCGCAGGCGTCGGCCGCCCCGGTCGACGCCGCCGCGGGGCCCGCGACGAGCGAGGTGGCGACGAGCGCCAGGAGCGAGATCAGCCCGGCGGCCATGGCGCGCGGACTCGGTCTCACCACTCCTCCGGGTCCGTGCTGACGCGGCACATCTACCTCCGGGTGCGGGGTGCGGACGCCTCGGATCTTCAGCACCCTCCCGACCACCCTGTGACGTTTCGGGTGTTACGTCCTGTTGAGCTGCCCCACTCGGGTCAGCGGCCGCACGAGCCACCTCTTCACAGACAGTCACAATCGATCACCGATGCAACGAGAGAGAACAGAACCGCGCAGAAACAATCAGTCGTAGGCAAACCGGAACTTCGCGCGAATGGCCCATGCACACCGGGCGCACGGTCCACAACCGTCGGGGCGCTGGAACGGCCGAGCCGCCAGCCTCTATGCTTCACCTCGCTTTCCTGCGCGGTTTCCGCCTCTCACAACGGCGCTCCACGCGGCGGGCCAGTCCGACCAGACCTGTCCGGGACAGAACTGCATGGCGGGAGCGAACGGTGAGCGCAACCTCCGAAGGGCCGAGGCCCCCGGCAGGCACAGCACCCTCTTCCGCACGACCATCGGTCACCGACTGTGACGGTTCATGGCCCGTCGTCGGAGCTGCCGCCGGATCCGGGCCGCACGACTACCGGGCCGCGTTCCTCGCCGCGACGCTCCCGATGGCGGTCGTCGACCACGAGGGCCTGATCGTCACCGCGAACGAGGCCCTGTCCACCCTGGTCGGCATCGCCGCCCCGGCGCTGACCGCGCAGTCCGCCTCCGATCTGGTCGACCTCGCCGCGGACGGCCGCGGCTGGCACGCGTACCGCGAGGTGCTGCACGGCAGGCGGTCCCGCTTCCGCTGCACGCGCAGGCTCAAGCACCCCGACGGGCGCTCGCTGTGGGCCGAGATCACCGTCGTGCCCATGCCCCCGGCCCAGGAGCCGGAGTCCTGCGCGCCGCCCGGTCAGGTACTGCTCTCCGTCGCGGACGTCAGCGACCGGCGCGAGCTGCAGAAACGGCTGCGCCACCTCCAGATGCACGACCCGGTGACCAGACTGCCCAACCGGACGCTGTTCTTCGAGCGGTTGTCGGCCGTCCTGGAGACCCCGCCGTACCAGGACGACACCCTTCCCGGACGCGGCCGGATCGGGCTCGTCTACCTCGACCTGGACGGCTTCAAGGCCGTCAACGACACCCTGGGCCACCGCATCGGTGACCGGCTGCTCGCCGCCGTCGCCGCCCGGCTCACCGACTGCGCCGATCAGGAGGCCTCCCGCCCGACCGGCGCCCCGCTGGTCGCGCGCCTGGGCGGGGACGAGTTCGCGATCCTGGTCGAGGAGTCCACCGGCACGCAGCAGCTGACCGACTTGGCCCGTGCGGTGCTCACCGCCCTCCAGACCCCCTTCGACCTGGCCGGACAGCGGCTCTCCGTCTCGGCGTCGATCGGCGTGGTGGAGCGGCCCGTGGCCGGCACGTCCGCCACGGGCCTCATGCAGGCCGCCGACACGACGCTGTACTGGGCGAAGGCCGACGGGAAGGCCCGCTGGACCCTCTTCGACCCGGAGCGCAACGCCCACCGGATGACCCGCCAGGCCCTCTCGTCCAACCTCCGGCCGGCCGTCGAACGCGGCGAGTTCACCATCGAGTACCAGCCGTTGGTCGGCATGGCCGACGGGGTCGTACGCGGGGTCGAGGCGCTGGTCCGCTGGAACCACCCCCAGTTCGGCATGCTCTCGCCGAATCGGTTCGTCGCGATCGCCGAGGAGGACGGCTCGATCGTGCAGCTCGGGCGGTGGGTGCTGCGGTCGGCCTGCCGGCAGGCCCGGCGCTGGCAGCTCGACCACCCGGCGGAGCCGCCGCTGTTCATCAGCGTCAATGTCGCGGTCCGCCAGGTCTGGGACTCCGACCTGGTCACCGATGTGGCGGAGATCCTCGCGGAGACCGGTCTCGACCCGGCGCTGCTCCAGCTGGAACTGACCGAGTCCGCGGTGATGGGTTCGGCGGGCCGGCCGCTCCAGGCCCTCCAGTCGCTCAGCGACATGGGCGTCCGTATCGCCATCGACGACTTCGGCACCGGCTACTCCAACCTCGCCTACCTGAGCCGCCTGCCGGTCTCCGTACTGAAGCTGGACGGCGCCTTCGTACGCGGATTCCGCTACGAGGACGGCACGCACCCCAGCCCCGCCGACGAGACGATCGTCGAGGCAATGATCCAGCTCGCACACCGCCTTGGCCTGACCGTCACCGCGGAGTGCGTGGAGACGGCCGGCCAGGCGGAACGGCTGCGCCGGATCGGCTGCGACACCGGGCAGGGCTGGCTCTACTCCCGCGCGGTCGCCCCGGAGCGGATCGCGGAACTGATCGGCGCGCGGGCGCTGGAGGCCTGAGGCGGGGGCGGGGGCCGCCGCCGCGGACGGTCAGCCCGGCGTCCGGGTCAGGCCCCCGGCAGACCGTAGGCGTCCGCGATGAGTCCGTAGCTGCGGAGGCGGGCCTCACCGCCGTGTGCGTTGGCGGTGATCATCAGTTCGTCGGCGCCGGTGCGCTTGGCCAGGTCGTCCAGGCCGGTGCGGACCTCGTCCGGGGTGCCGTGGACGATGTTGACGAGCCAGCTGTCGACGAACTCGCGCTCCAACGGGGTGAAGGCGTACGCCTCCGCCTCCTCGGGCGTCGGGACCAGGCCGGGGCGGCCGGAGCGCAGGCGGAGCATCGACAGGGCGCCGGTCAGTACCTGGCGGCGCGCCTCGCGTTCGTCCTCGGCGGCGAGGGCGGCGACGCCGATCAGGGCGTACGGGGCGTCGAGCACCGCGGACGGCTTGAAGGACTCGCGGTACAGCTCGAGGGCCGGAATGGTGTTCTGGGCCGAGAAGTGGTGCGCGAAGGCGAAGGGCAGCCCGAGCATGCCGGCCAGCCTGGCGCTGAAGCCGGAGGAGCCGAGCAGCCACAGGGGCGGGCGGCCCGGGGACTGGACGCCACCCTCGGAGGTGGCCTGGACGGGGCCGGGGACCGCGTGGATGCGGGCGTAGGGATGACCGTCGGGGAAGTCGTCGTCCAGGAAGCGGGTCAGCTCGGCGAGCTGCTGCGGGAAATCGTCGGCCCCCTCGTTGAGCCGGTCGGTGCGCCGCAGGGCGGCCGCGGTCGCACCGTCCGTGCCGGGGGCGCGGCCGAGGCCGAGGTCGACGCGGCCGGGGGCCATGGCCTCCAGCGTGCCGAACTGTTCGGCGATGACGAGCGGGGCGTGGTTGGGCAGCATGACTCCGCCGGAGCCGAGCCGGATGCGTTCGGTGTGCGCGGCGGTGTGGGCCAGGATCACGGCCGGTGAGGAGGAGGCGACGCCGGGCATGGAGTGGTGCTCGGCGACCCAGTAGCGGTGGAAGCCGCGCCGCTCGGCGAGCCGCGCGATCTCGACCCCGGTCCGCAGGGCCTGGCTCGCGGTGCGGCCCTGGCCCACGGTCACCAGATCGAGCACGGACAGCGGAACGGGTGCCGTTCCCTCCGCCTTGCCACGGATCTCGTCGCCTCGAATCTCGTCCACGTCCTGACCTCTCCGGTGGTGCTCGTATATCCCTCGTACGTCCGGAGAGAACCAACAGGAGGTGGACTCCGTTTATTCCCGGGAGCCTCCTCCGCCATGCGTGTTGCCGCCGTGGGCGTACTTGCGGCCACTGCCCCAGACGCTCCGTCCCGATGACGGCGCGGCGGGCGCGGGCGGGGATTCGCGGGCGGCGAAGAGCTCGCCGAGCCGTGACGCCCAGGCGGGGCGGTCGGCCAGGCGCAGGGCCTCCCGGACGCTCACCTGGTTCGCGGTGAGGACCGGCTTGCCGAGCAGCTCCTCGAGCTCCGCCAGATGGCCGACGGTGTGCAGGGCGGTGTCGGGCAGCAGGACGACGTCCGCGTCCGGGTGGTCGGCCGCGGCTGCCAGCTCCGCGACCTGTTCCGGGCTCCACGCGGCGGCCTCGGCGGCCGTGGTGACCCCGGCCGCGCGGGTGGCGGCCACCTCGACGCCCTCGGCCTCCAGGAACGCGGTGAAGCCCGCGGCGATGTCCTCGGGGTAGGTGGCGGCGACGGCGACCCGGGCGGCGCCCAGCTTCCGTACCGCGTGGACGAAACCGACCGAGGTGCTGGAGACGGGCACGCCCAGCGCGCGGGCCACGGCGGCGGCCTGGGCGTGCGCGCCCTGCGGTCCGTACAGGAAACTGCCGCCGTCGCAGGCCCAGACGACCGACTCGACCCCGGACCGCTGCAGTTCCTCGGCGCCGGCCGCCAGCCGACCGGGGGCGCCCAGCTCCCGCAGGGCGTCCTCGCGGTAGGCGTCGTCGGGGCATTCGGTGTGGTTCACGACGAGTCTGATGGTGCTGTCGAGCAGGATCTCCATCCGCGGGTAGTCGTCCTCCGCGAAATGGCCCGGGTAGAGGAATCCGACGGTCGTCATGTCCACCCTTCCTGTGCGCCGGCTGCTGATTCGGCCGACTGTCCGGCTGTCCGGCTGTCCGGCTGTCCGGCTGTCCGGCTGTCCGGCTGTCTTCCGAAACTCCCCCGCCTCTGTCCAAGTATTCCCCCATCCGCCCCGGTCATCGCTCCGACCTGTTGACGGGCGCGGGAGCGGCTGCGAGCGTGGGGCCAGAGCCCATATCGGCCGACGCGGGAGGAACGGTCCCCCATGCCGGAGCCCGTCCTGCTCGTCCTGGACGCCGATCCGCCGCCCCGGCTCGGCCGGCTGGCCGGACAGGTCCGGGTCCGTCATACCGACGGGGCCGGCCTCGCCGCGCGGCTCCCGTCGGCCGACGTCCTGCTCGTCTGGGACTTCACGTCCGACGCGGTGCGGGAGGCCTGGCCGGGTGCCGGGCCGCGCCCCGCCTGGGTGCATACGGCGAGCGCGGGCGTGGACCGGCTGCTCTGTCCGGAGCTGGTGGAGTGCGACACGGTGGTGACGAACGCCCGGGGCGTCTTCGAGCAGCCGATCGCCGAGTACGTGGCCGGGCTGGTGCTGGCGTTCGCGAAGGACCTCCCCGGCACGCTGGATCTCCAGAGCCGACGGCGGTGGAACCACCGCGAGAGCATCCCCGTCGCGGGCTCGCGGGCCGTGGTCGTCGGCGCGGGGCCGATCGGGCGGGCGATCACCCGGCTGCTGATGTCGCTGGGTGTCGAGGTGGCCCTGGTGGGGCGGACGGCCCGGCGCACCATCCACGGCGCGCAGGATCTGGACCGGCTGGCGGCGGGGGCCGACTGGGTGATCTGCGCGGCGCCGCTGACCCCCCGGACGCACGGGATGTTCGACGCCCGGTTCTTCGGACTGATGCAGCCGTCGGCCCGGTTCATCAATGTGGGGCGCGGCCCGATGGTCGTCGAGGACGATCTCGTCGACGCGCTGCGCAAGCGGTGGATCGCGGGTGCGGCGCTCGATGTGTTCGAGCGGGAGCCGCTCGGCCCGCAGAGCCCGCTCTGGGACGCGCCCGGTCTGATCGTGTCGCCGCACATGAGCGGTGACACGGTGGGCTGGCGCGACCGGCTGGCCGAGCAGTTCGTCGCGATGTACGAACGGTGGGCGTCCGGGCAGCCGTTGCCGAACGTGGTGGACAAGCGCCTCGGCCACGTCCCCGGGGCGGACACGGCCGGGTGAAACCAACCCGGTCCGCCCGATGCCGACTTCACCACACCATTACGGACATTTACCGATAACGCTCCGTCATGCGGTGTAGTACGCAAGGCGATACGCAGCGCACGCGGGCCGTTGCACTCCGCCCACCGTCGGACACGGGAAGGTCACCCTCCGGCCACCGTTCGATTACATGCGACTTCGTCCTGCATAGACGCACAGGAGCGGGCAGGCGTTCACCCTGTCCGGACTGTTCGACCCCTTTCAGGAGACTGCGAACCATGGCTGACTTCCCTAACCTGTCCCGCCGGGGCTTTCTCAACCGATCGGCAGCCGTGGGCGGTCTGCTCGTCGTTCCCGGCCTGCTCACCGCTTGCAGCAAGACCGGCGCCGACTCCGCGGACGGCGAGGGTGCTCTCGAGAAGCTCCGTAAGCAGGGCTTCGTCCGGGTCGCGTACGCGGATGAGGCCCCGTACGGCTACATGGAGGGCAAGCAGCTCAAGGGCGAGGCGCCCACCCTGCACCGGGAGATCTTCAAGGCGCTGGGTGTCGACGAACTGCGGCCCACCCTCTCCGAGTGGGACGGGCTGATCCCGGGCCTGCAGGCCAAGAAGTACGACGTGGTCAGCGCCGGTATGGCGATCACCCCCGAGCGCTGCGCCAACGCCCTCTTCTCGGAGCCCGAGTTCATCTCGCCGACCGCGATGATGGTGAAGAAGGGCAACCCGAAGAAGATCACCGACCTGGCGTCCGCGAAGGCGGCCGGGATCACCATCGGTGTGATGGCGGGTGCGGTCGAGGGCTCGTACGCCGAGGGCGCCGGCATCTCCAAGGACAAGATCAAGACGCTGCAGAAGCCGCAGGACGGCGCGGACGCGGTCAAGGGCGGCCGGGTCGACGCGTTCCTGCTGACCGGCATCTCGCTGCGCTGGCTCGCCAAGACCAACTCGGGCACCGAGGTCACCGAGGCCTTCCTGCCGGAGCTCAAGGGGCAGAAGCAGTACAGCCCCGGCGGCGCCGTCTTCCGCAAGGGCAACGAGGACCTGCGGGACGCCTTCAACCGCGAGCTGAAGAAGATCGTCTCCGACAAGTCGCGCTATGTGAGCCTGCTCCAGGACTACGGCTTCGGGGCCACCGAGCTCCCGCCGGCCACCCTGAAGACGGCCGATCTGTGCAAGGGCTGACAGGGACGGAACCCACCGCATGAGTGATTTCTTCTCCGCCTTCATGGACGACCTCCCACAGTTGCGCTCGGGCCTGTGGGTGACGCTGGAGGCCACGATCCTGGGCGCGCTGCTGGCCCTGGTGCTGGCGTTCGTCCTCGGCCTGATGTCGATCAGCAGGAAGCTGCTGGCGCGCGGCGTCTCGCGCGTCGTCGTGGAGTTCTTCCGCGGCACCTCGCTGTACGTCCAGCTGTTCTGGTTCTACTACGCGATGCCACCGCTGACGGGGTACGAGCTGTCGCCGCTGCTCTGCGGCGTCATCGCCTTCGGACTCAACTACGGTGCGTACGGCGCCGAGGTGGTGCGCGGGGCGATCAACTCCGTGCCGCGTGCCCAGTACGAGGCCGCGGTCGCGCTGAACATGACGCCGCTGCACCGGATGCGCAAGGTGATCATGCCGCAGGCGTGGGTGCAGATGCTCCCCTCGCTCACCAACCTCCTGATCCAGCTGCTGAAGTGCACGCCACTGCTGTGGCTCATCTCGGCGGCCGATCTGATGACCGCGGTCGAGAAGCTGCGCAGCCGCACGGGTGAGACCCTCGTCGCGTATCTGACCCTGCTGGTCTGCTACTTCGTGATCGCGTACGCCCTGACCCTGCTGATGAACCTGCTGGAGCGGTCCGCCAAACGGCGCCTCGGCCTGGAGACCGGCGGGGGCAGCCTGCTGAAGTCCCGTAGCGCCGTGACCGCCGCCGCCGCTGGAGGTGCCCGGTGAACGAGGGATTCAAGTGGGACGCCGTCGGCGAGGCCCTGCCCCTGCTCCTGCAGGGGTTCAGGATCACCTTGCTGGCCACCGTGCTGGGCATCGCGGTCGCCGCGGTGCTCGGGCTGGTGATCGCGATCGCCGGACGGGCCCCGAGCCGGTTCGTGACCGTGCCGGTGAAGGTGGTGATGGAGTTCATCCGCTCCACTCCACTGCTGATCCAACTCGTCGGCGCTGCCGCGGTGTTCAGCTCGGTGGAGCCGCTGTACGTCGGCATCGTGGTGCTGGGCATCCACTACGCGACGTACACCTCCGAGGTGTACCGCGCCGGCATCGACAGCGTGCCGAAGGGCCAGTGGGAGGCCTGCCGGGCGCTGTCCATGTCGCCCCGGCGGACCTGGCAGGCAGTCATCCTGCCGCAGGCGGTGCGCAACGTACTGCCCGCCCTGGGCAACTACGCGATCCTGATGTTCAAGGAGACCCCGTTCCTCGCCGTGATCACGGTGCAGGAGATGGTCTTCAAAGCCCGTGAGTACGGTGCCGACCACTTCGTGTACACCGAGGTGTTCACGCTCGCCGGCCTGATCTTCCTGGTCGCGAGCTACCCGACCTCACTGCTGATGAGAAAGCTGGAGAAGCGCCTTGGCCACTGAACCCCACCCCCTGGACAAGACCGCGGCCACGGCGCCCCAGGACGTCGTGCCGGTCCCCGCCTCCAACGACAACGGGCACCCGCTGGTCCGCTTCGACAAGGTCGTCAAGCAGTACGGCGACCATGTCGTCCTGGACCAGCTCGACTTCTCGGTGGAGCGCGGCGAGCACGTCACACTCATCGGGCCCAGCGGCTCCGGCAAGACCACGATCCTGCGGCTGCTGATGACGCTGGAGAAGGTCAGCGACGGTGTGATCCGCATCAACGGCGACCCGCTGACGCACATGCAGGCGGCGGACGGCTCGCTGAAGCCGGCGTCCGAGAAGCATCTGCGCGAGGCCCGGAAGAAGATCGGGATGGTCTTCCAGCAGTTCAACCTCTTCCCGAACATGAAGGTGCTCCAGAACATCACCGAGGCGCCGGTCAACGTCCTGGGCATGGACCGTGAGAAGGCGGAGACCCGGGCCAAGGAGCTCCTCGACCTGGTCGGCCTCTCCGCGAAGATCGACGCGCACCCCTCCCAGCTCTCCGGCGGCCAGCAGCAGCGGGTCGCGATCGCGCGGGCGCTGGCGATGGAGCCGGAGATCCTGCTCCTGGACGAGGTGACGTCGGCGCTCGACCCGGAACTGGTGGCGGGCGTACTGGAGCTGCTGAGCGACATCGCCCGCAACACCGACATCACCATGCTCTGCGTGACCCACGAGATGAACTTCGCCCGCGACGTCTCGGAGAAGGTGCTGATGTTCGACGCCGGGCGGGTCGTGGAGTCGGGTTCGCCGGAGAAAATCTTCACGGACCCCGAGCACGAACGTACGCGCGAATTCCTCAACGCGGTGCTGTGACCTCGGAATCCCCCGCCCGCTCATGACACTGGCATATGCCAGACGGGTGCGCCCCAGCCAGCAGCGTCGGGGCGCACCACCGAGTCGTCAACACCCGCCCCTGAACAGGCCTTTGGCGGCTATCGTGAGGGCACAGCTTGCGGTCACAACCTGGTAGGGGGAAACCGTGGCGTTGAAGCCCGAACCGACCGCGCCGTTCCACTCGGTGCAGTACGCACTCCGTGTTCTGGAGACGGTCTCCAAGCACGGCAACGGTGTGACGGACACCCAGATCGCCCGGGAGACGGGACTGCCCGTGGGGCACCTCGCCTCCCTCCTGCTGATGCTGCGCCGCGAGGGATACGTCGAGCAGATCACCGACGGGGCGTATGTGATCGGCGCCTCGTTGCTGCTGCTCGGCTCCGGGGCCGCACGCAGACAGGCCGTCGAGGCGCGGCTCCAGCAGGCATTGGTGCAGCTGCGGGACTCGGTCGGTGCGGCGATCTACATCAGCCGGTACGTGGACGGCGAGATCCGGGTCACCCAGTACGCCGACGGCCCCGCTACACCCGCGGTCAACGAGTGGGTGGACTTCCGGTCCGCGGCGCACGCGTCGGCGATCGGCAAGTGCCTGCTGACCCAGCTGGACCAGAACGGGCGCCGCGACCACATCTCCCGGCACAAACCGGCCCGGCTGACGTCGCGGACCATCACGAGCGAGAAGGTCCTCTTCTCCAAGCTGGACAGCCAGCCGGCGACGGTTCCGGTGCTCGATCTCCAGGAGTACGCGGTCGGTACGGTGTGCGCTGCGGTGCCGTTGACCGCGGGGGCTTCGGCGGGGTGCCTGGCGCTTTCGCTGCCGGTCGAGGACGCGTATCGCTTGCGCGAGGCGGCGGACACGTTGAACCGGCGGGCGGCTCCGGTACTCCTGTCCCTGGCCCTGTAGCACCCGGGCGCCCCCGGCCGGTCCGCGTCCTCGAACGCCGGACGGGCCGGGTTCTGCCGGTGCGGGCAGAATCAAGCCGGTCCGGCGCTCGATGGCACCTCTCCCGTGCTCCCTACAGCTCCAGCCACACCGCCGTGTCGCACGGCAGCAGCGACGGGTCGTCCAGCCCCGTGCTGGACAGGAGCACCCGCGCCCCCACCGGCAGCCGCACCGGATCCGCACCCAGGTTCACCACGCAGCGGAAGGAATCCGCACGGTCGAAGCAGACCGTGTCCGGACCCGCGTCCACCCAGGTCAGGGATTCCGGGAGAGCCGTGAGGCGGTCACCGCGCAGGGAGAGTGCGGTGCGGTACAGGGTGAGGAAGGAGTCCGGGTCGTCCCGCTGGGCCGACACGCTCAGCGGTGACCAGTGCGCCGGCTGCGGCAGCCACGGCGAGGCCGCACCCGCCGGGGAGAAGCCGAGCGAGGGCGCGTCCGCCTCCCACGGCAGCGGGATGCGGCAGCCGTCGCGGCCCCGGTCCGTGCCGTCGGAGCGGACGAACGTGGGGTCCTGGATGAGCGCGTCGGGCAGGTCCTGGACCTCCGGCAGACCGAGTTCGTCGCCCTGGTAGACGTACACCCCGCCCGGCAGGGCCAGCGTCAGCAGCGCCGCCGCCCGCGCCCGCCGCCGGCCGAGCACCGGGTCGCTCGGGTCGAGCAGCCGCTTGTCCCCCATGTCGAAGGACGTGTCCGCGCGCCCGTACCGCGTGACGTGCCGGATCGTGTCGTGGTTGGACAGCACCCACGTCGGCGGCGCCCCCACCGGCGCGTGCCCGGCGAACGTGGCGTCGACGACCCCGCGCAGCGCCGCCGCGTCCCACGCACAGCACAGGAAGTCGAAGTTGAAGGCTGAGTGCAGCTCGTCGGCGCGCAGATAGCGGGCGGTCTGCTCGGCGGACGGCAGCCAGACCTCGCCGACGAACACCCGCTCCCCGTCGTACGAGTCGAGGATCTTGCGCCAGGACCGGTAGATGTCGTGGACGGCGTCGCAGTCCTGGTAGGGGAGGTCGGTGACGTCGGGGTCCGGGCCCACGTCGGGCAGTCCGGGCTTCTTGGCCAGCCCGTGGGCGACGTCGATCCGGAAGCCGTCGACCCCCCGGTCCAGCCAGAACCGCAGGATGTCCTCGAACTCGGCCCGCACCTCGGGGTGTTCCCAGTTCAGGTCGGGCTGTTCGGGCGCGAACATGTGCAGGTACCAGGGCCCGGCGCTGCCGTCCGCCTCGGTGACCCGCGTCCACGCGCTGCCGCCGAAGTACGACGTCCAGTCGTTGGGCGGGAGTTCACCGTCCGCGCCCCGGCCGGGGACGAACCAGAAGCGTTCGCGCTCCGGCGATCCGGGGCCGGCGGCGAGCGCGGCGCGGAACCACGCGTGCTGGTCGGAGCAGTGGTTGGGCACGAGGTCGACGAGTACCCGAAGCCCGTGTCCGTGCGCCTCGGTGATCAGCCGCTCGGCCTCGGCGAGGGTGCCGAAGAGCGGGTCGATGTCGCGGTAGTCGGCGACGTCGTAGCCGCCGTCGGCCATCGGCGAGGCGTACCACGGGTTGAACCACAGGGCGTTTACGCCGAGTTCACGCAGATACGGCAGCCGGCTGCGGACTCCGGCGAGGTCGCCGGTGCCGTCCCCGTTGCCGTCCGCGAAGCTGCGTACGTAGATCTGGTAGATCGCGGCGTGCCGCCACCAGTGGGTCACTGAGACTCCTTGCTCGGTAAAGGGGTGGTGCGGGGCGGGCGCCGTCAGGGGCGGCCCGCCCCGCACCGGACGGGGCTACCAGCCGGTGTTGCCGGTGCCTCGGGTGATCGCGAAGCCGCCCGCGAGCGAGAGCCCGCCGTCGGTGGCGCCGCTGACGGTGACGCCGGAGAAGGCCCCGGCTCCCGCGGAGTCGATCTCGATGCCGTACGAGCCGGCCTTGTCGATCTTCAGACCGTCGACGGTCAGGGCGGCGACGTTCTTCTCCCAGCTGATGAGCAGACCGCTGTAGGTGCTGTCGAGGACGTCGTTGTCCTTCAGCTCGACCGGCGCTGTGATGTCGGAGGAGTCGGCGTAGATCCACAGCGCGCCGAGCTTGCTGTCCCAGTTGGGTTCGTAACCGCCGGTCCGGGTCAGGGTGTTGCGCTGGACCGAGGTGGTGCCGCTGAACGGCACGGGGGCGAACCTGCTGCTGATGGCGATGCCGGAGGCGCCGGTGACCGTGTCGGCGAGGAGGTTGTCCTCGACCTGGTTGGCGTGGCCGCCGTAGATGCCGACGGTGTTGGCGAGCAGCGGGAGCTGCACGGTGTTGAAGCGGAACGCGCAGTCCGTGACGGCCTCGTTCTCGGAGAACATCGCGAGTCCGTCGTCGCCGGTGTTGCGGATGCTGGACTGCGAGACCTCGCTGCCCGCGGTCCCCTTGTGGAGGTTGACGCCGTCCGCGAAGGTGTCGCGGATGCGGAGTCCGGTGGCGAGGAGGCCGGTGGTGGGGGCGTCGATCCAGAGGCCGACCTTGGTGTGCTCGATCCAGATGTTCTGCAGGGTCGAGCCGTTGCCGAAGTCGCCCTCGATCGCGGCGTCGAAGTTGGCGTCGTCCCGGTAGGAGACGTCACCGGCGATCATCAGGTCCTGGACGTTGCTGGTGCCGCCGCGGCCGAAGAGGCCGCCCTTGCCGTTCTTGCCGCGCAGCACGGTGTGCCACTGGCCGGTGCCGCGCAGATCGGCCCCGGCGAGGTCGATGTGTCCGGAGATGTCGTACGTACCGGAGGGCAGCCAGAGCCCCTTGCCCTGCGAGGTGGCGGTGGAGAGCGCGGTGTTGAGGGCGGAGGTGTCGTCCGTCCCGTCGTCCGGGGTGACGCCGAGCGTGGTGGCGGAGACGAATCCGTCCGGCATGGTGAGCGCGGCCGGGGCCGTCTCGGTCTCCACGAGGTCCAGGGTGTAGGAGGCGGCGGTGTCGTCCGCGTCCTTCTGGAACCTCAGCACGGTGCCGGCCGGGAGCTCACCGGGGAGCAGGGTGCGGGTCTCGTCGAAGAAGTGGTGGCCGGAGCCCTGGGAGGGGTCGTTGTTGTAGGGGTAGGCGCCGTAGACCCAGCTGTACTTGGAGCTGAGGTCGAGGTTCTTCAGCTCGGTGCCGTCGGCGTACACGCTCAGCGAGGCATTGGTGCCGGTGCCTTCCGCGTTGTCCGGCAGGGAGTAGCGCAGGGTCAGCGCGTTGGCGGGCTTCGTCAGGGTGAACTGCACGTAGTCGCCGGTGGCGTCGAGGACGACGGCCTTGCGGCCGGACGCCTCGGACGGGACGGTGAGGTAGGTGCGGTCGGGGCCGGTGGTGGTGGCGTTGGTGTCGCCGTCCTCGGCCTCGTAGGCGGTGTACGGGAGCGAGGCGCCCCGGGCCGCGGCGGGGGTGGAGCCGGTGACGCCGATGCCGTCGAGCTGGTAGTCGCCGTTGTCACCGGACGCGGTGCGCAGGGTGACGCTGTTGAGCGCGGCGCGCAGCGGCACGTCGGTGTCGGCGGTGGCCCAGGCGCCGCCGGTGCCGGGCAGGGTGAGACGGCGGACGGTGGTGCCGTTGGCGAGGAGCGTGACGGTGGCGTCGCCGGTCCCGGCGGTGCGGTAGCGGACGGCCAGGGGGTAGGTGGCTGCCTCGGGTGCGCGGACGGAGAAGACCGCGCGGGCTCCCGCCGCGGTGAGGCCGGAGAGGTAGGCGCTGCCCTCGTAGCCGGTGGCGGTGGTGGCCTTCGCGGCGCCGCCGGAGACGAAGGCGTCCTCGGCCTGGTGGGTCAGGGTGGTGGGGCCCGGGTCCGTGGGGGTGCTGGGGGTGGCCGGGGTGGCGCTGTCGACGTTGACGTTGCCGCTGTCCGCCGCGGTGAACGTCAGGGCGACGGTGTTGGCGCCCGCCCGGTAGGTGACCGCCTCCTCCTGGGTGGCCCAGGTGTCCCAGTCCGCGGTGGCGGCCAGACTCACCTGGCGGACCTTGTCGCCGTTGACGTACAGGCTGAGGGTCATCGTGGCCGTGGTGCCGTTGGCGTACCGGATGGCTATGGATCCGGCGCCGGCCGCTTCGGAGCCGACGGTGAACGCGACGGAGGCGGAACCCTTGTTGGCGTCGGTGAAGCCGCCGACGAAGCCGCCGCCGGTGTAGCCGGGGTGCTCGGTGGAGACGGCGGCTCCGCCGGACAGCTGTGCGGACTCCGCTTCGAGCGCGGTGCCTGCGGCGTACGCGGCCGACGTCGCCGTCGCCCCGTACAGCAGGACTCCGAGCATCGACAGGAGCAGCGGCAGTACGGTCCGCAGGCTGTGGAGGCGGGGGTGGGGGTGGGTGTGGGAGCGCTTTCTTGGTGCAGGAGACACGACTGTGTGTCCTTCCTGTGGGGGGGGTGAGGTCAGCCCTTGAGGCTGCCCGCGGTGAGGCCCGCGATGATGTGGCGCTGGAAGATCAGGAAGAGAACGAGCAGGGGTGCGGCGGCCATGGCCATGCCGGCCAGCAGCTGGTTGGCGGGCATGAACTCCGACAGCCGGTTGAGGGCCACGGTGATCGGCTGCCGTGCCTCGTCGGGGAGGACGAGCATCGGCCAGAGGAAGTCCTTCCACACGGCGACGACCGCGAAGATCGAGACGACGGCGAGGACCGGGCGTGACAGGGGCAGGACGACGGAGAGCAGGATCCTGAGCGTGCCGGCGCCGTCGATCCGCGCCGAGTCGAGGAGTTCGGCGGGAATCTGGTCGAAGAACCGCTTCAGGATGAAGATGTTGAAGGCGTTGGCGGCGGCGGGCAGCCAGACCGCGAACGGGGTGTTGAGCAGGTTGACGTGGAAGAGCGGTACGTCGACGACGGTCAGGTACATCGGGACGAGCAGCGCCGACACCGGCAGCATCAGCGAGGCCAGCATCATGCCGAGGACCACGTTGCCCAGCAGTGGCCGCAGCTTGGACAGCGCGTACGCGGCGGAGACGTCGACGAGCAGCTGGGTGAGCCAGGCGCCGAGGGCGAGGACCAGGGTGTTGAGGAAGTAGTGCCCGAGCCCGACGTTGGTCCAGGCGTCGGCGTAGCTCTCGGGGTGCCAGCTCTGCGGGAGCAGCGTGGGCGTGGAGTCGGCGAGTTCGGCGGACGACTTCATCGCGCCGGTCGCCATCCAGTACAGCGGAAAGACGAAGGTGAGCGTGAAGCCGATCAGGGTCAGGACCAGCACGAAGCGGTAGAGGAACCTGCCGGTGCGGCGGTTCATCTCGGCGGGTGCGATCAGGGTGCGTACGGGGGTTTCGGCCTGCATGACGGTTCCTCTCAGCCCTTGGTCCGGGTCAGGCGCAGGTAGACGCCCGCGAAGAGTCCGAGCACCACGAACAGCAGCGTGCTCATGGCGCTGGCCAGGCCGAAGTCGTTGTAGACGAAGGCGTAGCGGTAGAGCAGCAGGAGCACGGTGACGGTGGCGTCGTCGGGGCCGCCGCCGGTGAGCACGAAGGGCTCGACGAAGACCTGCATCGTCCCGATGACCTGGAGCAGCAGCGTGATCATCAGGATGAAGCGCATCTGCGGGATGGTGACGTGCCACAGCCGCTGCCGGATGGACGCCCCGTCCAGCTCCGCCGCCTCGTACAGCTCGCCGGGGATGCCGCCGAGCGCCGCCAGGTAGATGAGGGTGGTGGTGCCCATGTTGGCCCAGGTGGAGACGAGGACCAGGGAGACCATGGCGAGGTTCTCCGACTCCAGCCACTGCTGGCCGGGGAGGTGGAGGACCTCCAGGACGTTGTTGAAGAGGCCGGGGCCCGGGTCGTAGAACCAGCGCCACAGCAGCATGGTGACGATGGACGGCAGCATGACCGGCAGGTACACGGTCATCCGAAGGTACGAGCGGCCGTGCCGGAGCTCGTTCAGGACGACGGCGGTGGCGAACGGGGCCGCGAAGCCGAAGACCAGGGCGAGCAGGGTGAAGTAGCCGGTGTTCTTCCAGGCGGTGAGGAAGACGGGGTCGTCGAACAGCCGCTGGAAGTTGTCCAGTCCGACCCACTGGGCGGGCTGGGCGAAGGTGACCTGCTGGAAGCCGAGCAGGACGCCGCGGACGATGGGGTACCAGGAGAACAGGGCGAAGCAGAGCACACCGGCGGCGAGGAAGAGGTACGCGACGAGGTTCTCGCGGATCCTGCGCCCCAGCCGGGAGCCGCCGGGACCGGCAGCGCCGGCGGTACGGGCCGGGGCCGGGGGCCCGGCGGGTGCCGGGTCCCGCTGTTCCCGGCCGGTGCTCTTCGCCACGGCGGAGGAGAGCGGCGACACGGTCATGGTCACTTCACCGAGGCGAGGATGGTGTCGGCCTTCTTCGCCGCTTCGGTCAGGAGCGCGTCGATGTCCGCGTCCTTCTTCGTCAGCACGGACTGCATGACGCCGTCGAGCACGGTGTAGAGCTGCTGGGCGTTGGGCGGCTCGACCTTGGTCGTCACCTGGGCGTTGCGGTCGACGAACGGCTGGTAGTTCTTGACCGGGGTGTTGGCGTACTGGGCGTGGATCCGGTCGATCTCGGCCTGGGTGTCACCTGCGAACAGCCGGGGCTGCGGCAGTCCGATCGGCACGCCGTCCTTCTTGGCCCGCTTGCTGTCGACTGCCTCCCGCTCGGGGCTGCGCAGGTACTTCCACTGCACCCAGGTGAGACCGGCCTTGATCTTCTCCGGGGAGGCCTTCGGATTGAACATGAACCCGTCGCCGCCGCCGAGCGTGGCCGTACCCGGCATCGCGGCCAGGCCGTAGTCGTCGTAGCCGCGTTCGAACTGCTTGACGATGGTGGGGATGTTGTCGGGCCCCGCCATGTACATCCCGAGCTTGCCGGAGCCCATCATCTTCTGGACGTCGGCTATCTCCAGCAGCTGGCGGGTGCCCATGCTGTTGTCGGTCCAGCGCATGTCGTGCAGCGCCTGGAGGGTCTTGTGCCCGGCCTCGCTGTCGAAGGCCGCCTTCCACTTGCCGTTCTGCTGTGTCGCGACCTCGCCGCCCATGGAGTAGATCCACGAGGTGAGGTGCCAGCCGCCCTGGTTGTTCTTGCTGTAGTCGGCGTATCCGACCGTGCCGTCGCCGAGTGCGCTGATCTTCTTGGCGGCGGTGCGGACCTCGTCCCAGTCGGCCGGCGGCTTGTCGGGGTCGAGGCCGGCCTTCTTGAACAGGGCGCGGTTGTAGAGCAGCCCGAGCGAGTAGTTGCCGGTGGGCAGGCCGTACGTCTTGCCGTCGGCGTCCTTGAAGACCTTGAGCAGGGCCGGGTCGATGTCCTTGGCGAACGGCACGTCGGCGATGTACTTGCTGATGTCGGCGGCCTGTCGCCGTTCGATCAGCCCCGCGGGGTCGGTGAAGTAGACGTAGTAGACGTCCTCCAGCTGGCCGCCCGCGAGTTTCGCCGCGAAGGTCTTCGGGTCCATCTGGCCCTCGCGGGCGTCGATCCTGATCTTCGGGTGGCTCTTCTCGAAGGCCTTGACGTCCTCCATGAAGTTCTTGCGGTCGACCGGCTGGGTCTTGGCCGGCATTCCGTTGACGCTGATCGTGACCACGCCGTTCTTGTCCACGCCGGAGGACGAGGAGGCGGAGCCACCGCAGGCGGTGAGAGCGAGGGACAGGGCGACGGCCGTCGCCGAACCGAGAACCTGACGCCTGCTGATGCCGGACAAGCCATCCATGCGAATCGTGCCTTCCTGGGTGAACCGCGGGGCTGTCGGTCCCCGAGCGCTTGAAGCTGCGCTGAAGGTAGAAGCCGGTTACGCAAGAAGTCAATGCATCTACGCAAGAAAGTAATGTTCTTGACCTTCGACGGTAACGCGAAGGTGCTCAGTGCGGACGGGCCGCCGTGGAGCCCCGGACGATCAGCTCGGTGTCGAACATCATCAGTTCGTTTGCACTGGCATGGCCGTCGATCTGCGCCATCAGCGCCGCGACGGCGGCCGTCGCCATGGCCTGGATGGGCTGCCTGGACGTGGTCAGCGGCGGCTCGGTGGCCACCATGAACGGGGAATCGTCGAAGCCCACAACCGAGAGCTCCTTCGGCACCGAGAGCCCGTGGCGGCGGGCGCCCCGCACCGCGCCGAGCGCCAGCGCGTCACTGGCGCAAACGATGCCGGTGACCCCTTCGGCGAGCAGCCGGGGCAGCGCGGTGGCCCCGCCCTCCATGGTGAACAGCGCGTGCGCCACCAGCCTCCGCCACTCGTCCGGGGCGCCGCCGCGGCGGCTGCAGAACGCCGCGTAGCCGGCCAGCTTCCGGGCCGACGGGACATGCCCCACCGGCCCCAGGATCATCCCGATCCGCTCGTGCCCCAGGGAGGCGAGGTGGTTCAGGGCCTGCTCGGCGGCCAGGGCGTCATCCACCCGGACCTGGGCGACGCCCAGGTTCTCGTCCGCCGCATTGAGCAGCACCATCGGCACCTTGCGCTCGCGCAGCGCGCGGCCGTGCTCGGGGCCGGCGTCGGCGTAGCTGGCGCCGATGAAGACGATGCCGCCGATGTTCTGGTCCAGCAGCATCTCGATGTAGTGCGCCTCGGAGACCCCGTCGGCCGTCCGGGTGCAGAGCACGGGTATCAGTCCGCGCTTGTTGAGCAGTCCGCACAGGGCCTCGGCGAAGGCGGAGAAGATCGGGTTCTGGAGGTCGGGCACGACAAGACCGATCAGTGCGGCGCGCGGCGCGCGGTAGCGCAGCGGCCGTTCGATGCCGCACACGTCCAGCGCGCTCAGCACCGCGTCGCGGGTCGTGCTCGCCACGTCCTGACTGCCGTTGAGGACGCGGCTGACCGTCGCCTCGCTGACACCAGCGAACTCGGCCACCTGGGAGAGTCGTCGTTTCGTCACGGCCCCAGCCTACAAAGCTCAACGCAAAAATGAAGATCACTTACGAAAGAAAATGACTTTCTCTGAAAGAGGGCGAGGCGCAGGGCGTCGGCAACCGGCCCGGAGGGCGGTCGGACACATGTCATCGGCACCCCTGGGGACCAGGTATTATTTTCGAGTCAGCAGGCGCCGCTAGCTCAGTTGGTTAGAGCAGCTGACTCTTAATCAGCGGGTCCGGGGTTCGAGTCCCTGGCGGCGCACAGACAGCACACGAGGCGGTCTCCGTTCAACGGAGACCGCCTCGTGTGTTTTGTGCTGCCCTCAGATCCATACAGGCGTTTTACACAGTCGTACTAGACAGCTGTTTTAAACGTTCGTATATTCCCTGTCATGACAACGCCTACGAGCACCGCCACCGCACCCGGTGAGATGGCCGGCCGCAGGGAGTGGACCGCCTTCGTGGTCCTGCTGCTCCCCCTCCTCCTCGTCTCCATGGACGTGTCCGTCCTCTTCTTCGCGATCCCGTCCATCGACCGGGACCTCGCGCCCAGCGCCACCCAGCAGCTCTGGATCTTCGATGTGTACGCCTTCGCGCTGGCCGGTCTGCTCATCACGATGGGCGCGCTCGGCGACCGGATCGGGCGGCGCAAGCTGCTGATGATCGGCGCCTTCGCCTTCAGCACGGCCTCGGTCGGCGCCGCCTACGCCTCCAGCCCCGAGATGCTGATCGCGGCCCGCGCCCTGCTCGGGATCGGCGGTGCGACGCTGATGCCGTCCACGATGGGCCTGGTACGGAACATGTTCCGTGACGAAGCGCAGCGCAGCCGGGCCATCGGCATCTGGTCGGGCGCCATGGCGGGCGGGATCGCGCTCGGCTCGGTGCTCAGCGGCGTCATGCTGGAGCACTTCTGGTGGGGTTCGGTCTTCCTGATCAACGTGCCGGCGATGGTGCTGCTGCTGGTCCTGGTACCGGTGCTGGTGCCGGAGTTCAAGGACCCCGCTCCGGGGCGCTTCGACTTCCTGAGCGTGCCGCTGTCCATGGGCTCGGTGCTGCCGGTCGTCTACGGGGTCAAGGAGACCGCCGCCCACGGCGTGGACCTGCGCAACGGGCTCATCATCGTCGCCGGGCTCGTCATCGGATGGATCTTCGTCCGCCGGCAGCGCAGCCGCACGGACGCGATGATCAGCCGGGATCTGTTCCGCGGCCGCGGTTTCGCCGCCGGGATCGGGCTCAACGCCCTCGCCGCGTTCGCCATGATGGGCTCCGCCTTCTTCACCACCCAGTACCTGCAGTCGGTGCTCGGCATGAGCACGATGGAGGCCTCGCTGTGGAGTCTGGCGCCGTCACTGGCGGTCGGCGCCGCGGCCCCCGCGGCCACGGCCGTCGCCCAGCGGACCCAACGCAGCCACGTCATCTGCGCCGGCTTCGTCATCGCGGCGGCCGGATTCGGAGTCCTCGCCCTGTCCGGTACGGACTCCCTGTGGGTGCTGCTCGTCGGCTCGGCCGTGATGAGCAGCGGCATCGTGACCGTGATGGCGCTCGTCTCGGACCTGGCCCTGTCCACCAGCCCTCCGGAGAAGGCCAGTTCGGCCGCCTCCCTGCTGGAGACCGGGCAGGAGTTCGGCGGCGCGATGGGGATGGCACTGCTCGGTGCGGTGGCGACCGCGGTCTACACGGCGGACATGCCGTCCTCGGCGCCCGACGTGGCCCGCAAGACCTTGCCGGGGGCGCTCTCCACCGGAGACGGTTCGCTGATCGCGGTCGGCCGGGAGGCCTTCGTGCACAGCATGCAGTACGCGTCGGTGGCGGGAGCGCTGCTCCTGCTGACGGGGGCGGTACTGGCGGCGACGCACCTGCGGCGGGTGGTCCTCTCAGGCCCCTCCGCTGTCCGATGACAGCAGTCCGGCCCGGCCGTGCTCCTCGAACTCCGCTGTGAGGGCCGTAAGTTGTGGTTCCCCGAACGGTACGTACACACCCTCCTGGCCCCGCCGCCACACAGCGGTCCCGGACCAGAACCCCGCCAGGCGCAGCCCGGCCCGGTGCACCTTGTTCGTCGCCGTCACCGGCATCGAGGAGACGATCCGCACGAACCGGGGTGCCATCTTCGTCCCCAGGTCGGGCTGGTCCCGGAGGAACGCGGCGAAGGCGGCCGGATCGAACCGGGCCCCTTCGCGCAGCGCCAGTGCCGCCATGACCTGGTCCCCGGCGACGGGGTCGGGCACCGCGTAGACCGCCACGGCCGCCGCGTCGGCCCACCGGGCGAGGATGTTCTCGATCATCGCGGCGGCCAGGTTCTCGCTGTCGACCCGCAGCCGGTCCTCCGTACGGCCCGCGAAGTAGAGGAAGCCGTCGGGGTCGCGGAAGAAGAGGTCGCCGGTCCAGTACCAGCCGCCGCGCACCCGGGCCGCCTCCGCCTCCTCGTTGCGCCAGTAGCCCTCGAAGGGGGTGCGGCCCCGGTTGACCAACTCCCCTATCGCGGCGGCGCCGTTCAGCAGTCTTCCGCCCTCGTCGAAGACCGCGGCGACCCGCTCGCGGCCGCTCGACGGGTCGACGACTGCGAGGTCGTCGCGGTCCGCCGCCCGGCCGATGGCGCCGGGTGGGGTGTCCGGGGTCCGCTGGATCGCGGCGCCGCCCTCCGAGGAGCCGTATCCCTCCACCAGCCGCACCCCGAACCGCTCCCGGAAGCGCGCCGCGTCCACCGCGCCCGCCTCCGTGCCGAAGCCGATGCGCAGCGGGTGTTCCCGGTCGTCGGGGCGCTCGGGGGTGGCCAGCAGATACTGAACGGCCCGGCCGACATAGGTGAAGTACGTGGCCCCGTGCGCGCGTACGTCGTCGAGGAAGCCGGAGGCCGAGAAACGGCGGCGCAGGGCCACGGCGGCGCCCCCGGCCAGCGCGGGCGCCCAGTCGGCGATCACCGCGTTGCCGTGGAACATCGGCATGCAGATGTAGTGGACGTCCTCGCGCCGGACGCCGAAGTGGTCGACGAGCGACCGGCCGGCCGCGGCGAGCCGGCCCTGGGTGCAGACGGCGGCCTTGGGGGCGCCGGTGGAGCCCGAGGTGAAGTAGAGCAGCATCCGGGTCCCGGGCCCGGGGACGGCGAGGACCGTGTCGCCCGGTTCGGCACCGGCATAGGGGGCGAGCAGTTCGGCGTACTCCTCGGTGCCGGTGACCAGCACCCGTACGCCCGGCAGCTCCAGGCCGTCGAGCAGCGGGAGATGGGCGCGCTCGGTGATCAGTACCCGGCATTCGGTGTGCAGGATGTCGCGGGCCAGTTCGGCGCCGCGCCGGGTGGGGTTGATACCTGCGACGGCGGCCCCCGCCAGGGCCGCCGCGCTCAACCACAGAGGGAATTCGGGGGTGTTGTCGAGCAGCACCCCGAGGTGCGGTTCGCTGCCCGCCGGCAGCAGATCCGCCAGGAGCGCGGCCCGTGCGGCAGCGCCCGAGGCGACCTGGTGGTGGCTGAGGACGGTGTTCTCGTGCCTCAGCCCGGGCCGGTGGTCGCCCCATTGGCGCTGTACGAGCTCCGCGACGGTGCCTGCGCTCCTCATGGCGCCGCACGGTAACTGACTAAGCGTCAGAACTGAACATCGGAGCACGCGTAGAACGCGTTGGCCGTGTCCGCGATGTTCCAGACGCTCAGGATGATGTGCTTCCCGGTCTTCTGGGTGGGGATGGTGCCCTGCTGGGTCAGCGTGGCCGGGGGCTGCTGGTTGTTGTACGGCACCGTCATGAAGGGCTGCGCCTCCAGGTCGGACCGCTTGAGCGGCTTGGTGGGGTCCCAGCCGTTCTTGGTGATGTAGTAGCGGAAGTCCGTCGTGGCGTGTCTCGCGGTGAACTGCCAGCGGAAGCTGAAGCCCTGACCCGCGGTGACGTTGGTGGCGGGCCAGTTGCCGCCACGCGGGTCGTCGAGCTGGGCGAACTCACCGTGACCGCCGGAGCAGATCGCCCCGTCGGCGGGACCGGCCGCCGGGAATCCCTTGGGACCCTCGACGCTCTGCGGCTCCCACTGGATGTTGCCGCAGCCGGTCACGGTGCCGTTGGCGCAGAGCTTCTGGCGGCTGATGGGGTTGTCCGTGTAGCCGTGGCTGCCGGCACTGCTGGTGGCGAACATCGAGACGCCCGCTACCGCAAGGCCGACCAGGGCCGCACTCGTCCTCTTACGCATGGCTGTAGCTCCTCGGATACGTGGGGGAGGTTCCATGAGCACTGCTGCGCGCGTTCCGTGCGGTCTAGACCAAGTCCTAGATTATTGACGGATCATGAACATGTCCAGACCAATGTGAGTCGGAATCCGGTCCCCCGCGAAACCCCTCCCGAGCCGCCTCAGGCGCTGTCCCCGCCACCGCGTCCGGTGTAGAAGGCAACGGTCAAGTCCTTTACCAGAGACTTCCGTTCGTAGTCGTCGAGCTCCACGAGCCCTCGGGCGGTGAGCCGGTTGACGGTGTCGTCCACCGCGTCCACCACCGAAGTCAGCACGCTGTCGCGGTGCTTGGCGTCGATGGCCGCGATCCGGCGCCGCTGCATGGCCGCGGCGACCTCGGGCGCGTACTCGATCCCGGTCGGCTGCGCGGAGTACACCTCGATGCCGACCGGCTCGCAGTCCGCCATCAGCATCCGGGTCAGCGCGTCGCCGACCGCCTCCGCGTTGCGCAGGGTGTGGGCGTCCTCGTGGAAGGCGTCGGCGGGCAGTTGCGAGAGGACCCTCGCCATCGCCGCCTCGACCTGTTCCCGCAGGTACTCCTCGTGATCGGCGACCCCCAGCGCGGCGCGCACGGTGTCCTTGACCCGCCACACGACGAGGACGACGACCCGCAGCGCCGTACCGTTCGCGTCCATCGCCGGCAGCGGTTCACTGCGCCAGTGCCGCAGCCGTACGTCGACCCTGCGGCGCAGCAGCAGCGGGCTCACCCACATCAGCCCGGTCCGCCGCACACTGCCGCGGTACCTGCCGAAGAGCGTGAGCACCCAGGCGTACCCGACCCTGCCACGGGTCAGACCGCCGAGCGCGAAGAGCACCACGGTCAGCAGCAGCGCGAGCGCCGCCCAGACCCCGAGGCCGATGCCGTCGTACGGACGCGGGCCGAGCCCGATCCGGGACAGCGCCCCGGCGGGCAGCGCGCCGGCCCACCACAGGACCCCGCCCGCGGCGGCGATCCCGCCGAGGCCGGCGAGCAGCGCGGCCCAGCCGGGCAGTGCGGGGCCCGGCCTCTCGTGGAGCCGCGGGTCGCCGACCGGCGCGGGCCGGGTCGAGGGCCGCACCTGCGGAGAGCGTGGCACCGGCGGCCGCCGGAACCCGGCTGTCCGCTCGTCATCGGCATCCCTTCGTACGACCGCGGCCGGGAGTGCGGCGGCGTCCGTGGCGTCCTCGGGATCGTCACGGAAGAGCAGGTGTACGGGGATGGAGGCGGTGCGCTCGTTGGCGATGACCGAGTGGTGCCGGCCGGTGTCCACCCGTACCTCGGTGCGCGGTTCCCCGGTGTCGGCGCCGCCGAAGGACAGCGAGAGGGAGGGCCCGGCCTCCCGGCGGACCGGGGCGAGCGCGCCGCCGGGGCCGGGGCCCGGGACGAATCCGTGGCCGGTGCCCGGTGCGTCGTCGTCCGGGCCGGGGAGGAACAGACCGTCCTCCGGTTCTTCGGCGAGGGCTTCGCGCGCCGACTCGGGCGGGGGCCCGGGTACGGAGGCGTGTGCGATCTCCGGTGCGGGCCCGGGCGCGGGCTCGGCCTCGCGCGCGGCGGGTTCGACGTCGAGTGCCGCGGACGCCGCAAGCACCTCGGGCGCCGCGGCGGTCGTGGCGTAGGCGGTCGTGGCGTAGGCGGTCGGGGCGGCGGCAGTCGTCACGTCCGCCTCCGCTTGCGGCGCGACGTCCGCCGCACCGGCCTGCGCATCCGACGCGCGGTCCGGCACCCCGTCCTCATCCTCCGGCGCGGATTCGACCGCGTGCCTCTCCGCCGTGGGAGCGGGCAGCAGATCGACACCGCCCGTCCGCACGGCGGCTTCGGCGACCGCTTCGGCGGCGGGTCGCGCCGGCTGCGGTGCCGTGCCGGAAACCGACACCGAGGCCGAGGTCGCGCCGAAGGCGGCGCCTCGGTCTCCCTCGCCCGGCATCAGGTCGAGCACCAGATCGACCACGGAGTCCGGGGCGGAAGACGCCACCGGACCGCCACCGCGAGCCGCGCCGGAGACGGACCAGTCGTACCCCCCGGCCGCCGCACCCGTACCCGCGCCCGCACCCACCGGCTCACCCGGATCCGGCACTTCCGCGCCGGTGGCCGAAGGCGGCGCATCCGCCCGCGCCACCGCCTCGCGGCCGTGTTCCGGTGCGGCCCACTCCCGTACCGGGAGTTGCCCGTACCGCTCCGCTCCGACCTCGGGGTTCGCCCCGTTCTCCGGGATTCCGGAGCTGTCCGACACCGTGGATCGCATTCCCGCCTCCGTTCATGTGCGTCGTGTCACGCGAATCACGCGAAGAGTCGCCGCCAGGTCTCCGGGCCCGGATAGCCGTCGGCCTCCGTGCCCCGCCAGCCCTGGGCCTTCTGGAAGGCCTCGACATTGCGCCGGTCCGCCTCGGTCCACCGGGGTCCGGGGCCGGCCAGGTAGTGCTTGCCGTAACCCTTCTTCACCAACTGTTTTCCGAGCCTGTCGACATGGCTGTTGGACTGACCCGGCCGGAAATAGCTCCGTCCGGGGAATGCGGGCACCCCGGTCGAGCCGCCCTGGCCGGTTCCGCCGGCCGCCGGGATGTCGTGGCCCGTCGCGGTGGTCAGCAGGCGCCAGGTGTCGGGGCCCGGGATGCCGTCGGCCTCCGAGCCCTTCCAGCCCTGGGCCTTCTGGAACGCCGCGGTCGCCTGCTGGTCGGCGCTGGTCCAGACGGGTCCGGGGCCGACCTTGTAGAAGCGCTTGCCGCCCCGCTCGACGAGCAGCTTGCCGAGTTGGGTGACGTAGTCGTTGTTCGCACCCGGGCCGAACTTCCCGGCCCCGGGGAAACCCGTCGTCGAGTCGCTGCCGCTGCCACTGGCTCCGGTGGTCAGCCCGTTGTAGCGGTAGGGGACGTAACTGCCCGAGTTGGTCCAGTACGCCATGGGCGTCGTCTGCTTGCGGGTGTGCGGCGTGGTCTGCTCGTACGCCGTGTAGTGGGTGTGCGTGTAGTCGGTCCAGCCGCCGAAGATCGTGACGTGCGAGCCCTTCGTGGGGTCGGCCGGGTTGTGGAAGAGCAGGATGTCGCCGGGCTGGAGGCCCTCCCGGGCGATCCGTGTCCCGTACGAGGCGAGGCTGCCGGTCCACTCGTTGCCCGCCAGGCCCCAGGCCATCGACACATAGCCGGAGCAGTCCTGGCGGTACCCGTCCGACCAGTACTTGCTCATGCTGTACGGGACCTGCGCGGTGATCCACTTCTTCGCGCGGTTGATGATGTCGGCCCGGGTGGTCTTGCGCAGTGTGGGCGTACTCGCCTGCGAGGCCGGTGGGCCGGAGGCGCCCGCGCCCTGCAACGGGCCCCGGCCGCCCTGTGGGCTCTCCGGACCGGGAGCGGCCGGATCGGCCGCGTCCCCCGGGGCGGCGGGCGTGACCAGGTCCGCCGTCACCACGCCGGCCGGCGGGGCCGGATCGGTGAGCGGCGCGGGGTCGGCCGCAGCGGTCACCGCCTCCGCCAGACCGGCGCTCAGCACCACCCCGGCGGCGGTGGCCAGCACCAGGGCGCGCCGCGCACCGTGCGCGGCGGGATGTCCTCCGTGCCGCATGGGCAGGGCGGCGGTCCGCCGTTGTACGGCGCACCCCGCGCAGGTGCAGTCGATGGCGGGTACGTACTCCTCGAAGGCCGGCACAGTCATGCGATTCCCTCCGCAGTCGTCAAGATCTTTGGGCGCATCTGCACGGGCGTCAGTGTCTCAACTGTCCTGACATATCGCATTTTGACGGATAGAAGGCAAAGATTACTATTCGACAGGCCGCTGCGGCAGGGAAATGGTCGGGAGCACGGTCGTGGATCGGGTAGAGTTGTCCAGGTCAGCAGGCGCCGCTAGCTCAGTTGGTTAGAGCAGCTGACTCTTAATCAGCGGGTCCGGGGTTCGAGTCCCTGGCGGCGCACGCAAAGTCAAGGCCCCCTCACCGTGCGTGAGGGGGCCTTGACCGTTTCCCGGCACCCCGCACGGCGGGCATCACACAGCGGACTCTTTGCTGGCGCACAGCCGACTCACATCCGACGGGCAGCCATCAGTCGCCCACAGGGCGGCGCGAGGGGGCTTCACCCACACCCCCATACCCCCTCATACGCCTCCGTGACCCCCGTCGCAAGAGCCTCTCAAATCGTGCGTATGACCGGTTATTAGTCCGTTTCACCCTTGCGGTCGCGGCCGGTGTCGGCCAACCTGTCTGGGGGTCTTCGGCGCCAACCACGCTGCGGACTTGAGTAGTTGAGGGTATTAGAGGGGGATATTCCGGTTGTGTCGGATGCGGGGTGGGGGCCTCGTGCAGGAGCAAACGCCGAGCAGGCATCATGCAACCGGAAGGGCGCCATTCCATGTCTCAGGAAGGGTGACCTGCCACTGAGCCGTCGGTCGCGTTCCAGGGGGGCACGCGGCGGGCGAAAGGACCGACCGACCGCGCAGCCCGACTGCGTGCAGGGGGATGACCCATGACGTCGACGCCGCCGGGCGCCCGGCAGAACAACGACCCTTCCCGGACCACACAGCTTCGGATACCCCCGCAGCTCCGGACCGGGGGCCGTCGCCGGCGTCCGCAGAAGGCGCTGCCACGCTACGACTACGAGCACTACAGCCGGCTCGCCGGGCCACTGACCCAGCCCGATCCGGCCAAGCCGTACACCGTCCAGTACCGCTCACTACTCTCCCAGGAGCCGCACCGGATACGCGCGGCGCTCCTGCTGGGCGCCGCCCCGCTCGTCTCGCTCGGCCTGTTCGCCTGGCTGATGCAGCCCGAGCACTGGACACAGCGCGATCCGAACCTCAAGAACGACACGCTGCTGATCCTCGACATCGTGATGCTGGTCTCGATCGGACTGATCGAGCTCTTCCGCACCATGAACGTCCTCTCCAACGCGCACGCCACGCTGGTCGCCCGCGACCCCGTCCCCGTCGTACCGGAGAACGGCACCAGGGTCGCCTTCCTCACCTCCTTCGTCCCGGGCAAGGAGCCCCTGGAGATGGTGACGAAGACCCTGGAGGCCGCCGTCCGCATCCGCCACCGCGGACTGATGCACGTCTGGCTCCTCGACGAGGGCGACGACCCCGCGGTCAAGGAGGTCTGCCGACGGCTGAACGTGCACCACTTCTCCCGCAAGGGCGTGGCGCACTGGAACCAGGCCAAGGGCCCGCACCGCGCGAAGACCAAGCACGGCAACTACAACGCCTGGCTCGACGCGCACGGTGACGCCTACGACTTCTTCGCCTCGGTCGACACCGACCACGTCCCCATGCCCAACTACCTGGAGCGGATGCTCGGCTACTTCCGCGACCCGGACGTCGGCTTCGTCATCGGCCCACAGGTGTACGGCAACTACGACACCTTCGTCACCAAGGCCGCCGAATCGCAGCAGTTCCTCTTCCACGCGCTGATCCAGCGCGCGGGCAACCGCTACGGCGCCCCCATGTTCGTCGGCACCAGCAACGCGGTAAGGATCTCGGCCCTCAAGCAGATCGGCGGTCTGTACGACTCGATCACCGAGGACATGGCGACCGGCTTCGAGATGCACCGGGCCCGCAATCCGCACACCGGCCGCAAGTGGCGCTCCGTGTACACCCCGGACGTCCTGGCCGTGGGCGAGGGACCGACCGCGTGGACCGACTTCTTCACCCAGCAGCTGCGCTGGTCGCGCGGAACGTACGAGACGATCCTCAAGCAGTACTGGAAGGGCTTCTTCTCACTGCCCGTGGGCAAGCTCTTCAACTACACCATGATGATCATCTTCTACCCGATGTCCGCCATGAACTGGATCCTCGCCGCGCTGAGTTGCGCGCTGTTCCTGGGCATGGGCGCCTCGGGTGTGCAGATCGACCCGACGGTCTGGATGATGCTGTACGGCAACGCCTCCGCGCTCCAGATCGGCCTGTACGTCTGGAACCGCCGGCACAACGTCTCGCCGCACGAACCCGAGGGCTCCGGCGGCCTGGCCGGCATGGTGATGTCCGCGCTCTCCGCACCGGTCTACGCCCGCTCGCTGATGGACGCCGTGCTGCGCCGCAAGAGCTCGTTCGTGGTCACGCCCAAGGGCGACTCCTCCAGCCCGGACACCCTCTTCGGGACCTTCCGCATCCACCTCTTCTTCATCCTGGTCTTCGGCGGCTCGATCGTGGCGTCGTTCGTCCTGGGCCACAGCCACCCGGCGATGCTCACCTGGGCCGCGCTCGCACTGCTGATCACCGCGGCACCGGTCTTCGGCTGGCAGTACACCGTGCGCGCGGAGAAGAAGAAGCGACGCGCGGGCCCGCCGCCACCGAGCGGCCCGACCGCCCCGGCCCAGCAGGAGCAGCAGCCCCACTGGGGCGGCAACGAACAGACCATGCAGATCGCCCTTGGGGGACGTAAACGATGAAGTACCGTCCGAGCCGCCGTACCCGCCGCATGGCGATCAGTACGGCGGTGGTTCTCGCGCTCGCGGGAGCGAACGGGCCGTGGCTGTACCGCTTCAGCACCGAGCGCTACCACGATTACAAGATCAACCAGGCCGGCTACAAGGCGGCCAACGGCCACTGGGACTTCCTGGACATCCCGTCCGAGTTCAAGATCAACACGATCCACGCGGCACTGCTGCACACCGGCAAGGTGCTGCTCGTCGCGGGCTCGGGCAACAACCAGAAGAACTTCGACGCGAAGAGCTTCCGGTCGGTGCTGTGGGACCCGAAGACCAACGGGTTCAAGAACATACCGACGCCCAAGGACATGTTCTGCGCCGGTCACACCCAGCTGCCCGACGGCAAGCTGCTCATAGCCGGCGGCACGAAGCAGTACGAGAAGCTGAAGGGTGACGTCACCAAGGCCGGCGGCCTGATGATCGTCCACAACGAGGACCCGGACAAGCCGATCACGCTTCCGGCGGGCACCAGATTCACCGGCAAGGGCAACGGCAAGACCTTCGTCACCAAGGACCCCGTGCTGGTGGAGAAGGCCAGGAAGGTCTTCGACAAGAACACCGGCGCGTTCCTGCGCAACGATCCCGGGCTCGGCCGGATCTACGTCGAGGCGCAGAAGTCCGGGACGAAGTACGAGACGGGCGCCGAGGACAACTACCGGATAGCGGGCCTGTCCGGCTCCGACACCCGCAACGTGTACGGGATCGCCCAGAAGCTCGCCCTGGACAAGAAGGACTTCCAGGGCATCCGGGAGGCCTTCGAGTTCGATCCGGTGGCGGAGAAGTACATCACCGTCGACCCGATGAACGAGGCCCGCTGGTACCCGACGCTGACCACGCTGAAGGACGGCAAGGTCCTCGCGCTCTCCGGTCTGGACGAGATCGGGCAGATCGTGCCCGGCAAGGACGAGGTCTACGACCCGAAGACCAAGAAGTGGAAGTACACCGGCATCGTCCGGAAGTTCCCCACCTACCCGGCGGTCTTCCTCCTCAACGACGGCAAGCTCTTCTACTCGGGCTCGAACGCGGGCTACGGCCCCGCCGACGTCGGCCGCGACCCCGGCGTCTGGGACCTGGCGACGAACAGGTTCACCAAGATCCCCGGGCTGAGCGACCCGGACAGGATGGAGACCTCGGCGACCGTACGGCTCCCCCCGGCCCAGGACGAGAAGTTCATGGTGATCGGCGGCGGCGGTGTCGGCGAGTCCGACAAGTCCAGCGAGAAGTCCCGGCTGGTCGATCTCCAGGACGCCGACCCGAAGTTCGAGGACGGCGCCTCCCTCGACGAGGGCACCCGCTACCCGAGCGCGTCCCTGCTCCCCGACGACTCCCTGCTGGTCACCGGCGGCTCCGACGACTACCGGGGCCGCGGCGGGTCCAACGTGCTGCAGGCCCGGCTGTACGACGCCGCGTCGGACACCTACAAGCGGGTCGCCGACCCGGAGGTGGGCCGCAACTACCACTCGGGGTCCGTGCTCCTCCCGGACGGCCGGGTCATGATCTTCGGCTCCGACTCGCTCTACTCCGACAAGGCCAACACCCGGCCCGGCGTCTTCGAGCAGCGCATCGAGATCTACACCCCGCCGTACCTGTACCGCGACGCGCGGCCCGAGCTGACCGCCGGACCGAAGAAGATCGAGCGCGGCGGCACGGCGGTCTTCACCACCGACCAGGCCTCGACGATCAAGTCGGCGAAGCTGATGCGGCCGAGCGCGGTCACCCATGTGACGGACACCGACCAGCGGTCGGTGGCGCTGGACCTGAAGAAGACCGACGGCGGGATCTCGGTGACGGTACCGAAGAACCAGGCCCTGGTGCCCTCGGGCTGGTACATGCTCTTCGTCACCGACGACAAGGGCACGCCGTCCGAGGGGACGTGGGTGGAGGTGCCGTAGCGCCTGCCCGGCCGCGGCACCGGACGGGCCACGTCCTATCCGGTGCCGCGGGCCAGCCCCAGGGCGTAATCGGGCCACCAGTCGCCCGCCTTCGGGCCGCCCCGGCAGTCGCCGTCGGACTCCCCCGGGCGCTTGATCCAGAGGTACGCGTCGACCAGGTCGTCACCCGTGGACGACGTGGGCGTCTCGCCGAGGGCGCGTCCCGGCGGGTTGCACCAGGTCTCCGCGGGGTCGCCGCCGGTGTAGGGGCCGTTGCCGTTGCGGCTGGTGTCGATGACGAAGGGCTTGTTGCCCACCTTCGCCGACAGCCGCTTGCCGAAGTCCTTGCTGACCGCGGTGGTCTGGAAGTTGGAGACGTTCACCGCGAACCCGTCGGCCGCACCGATGCCCGCCTGCTCCAGGGGCTGGAAGAGCGCGTCGGGGGTGTGCCAGCCGGCGTTGCCGGCGTCCAGGTAGACCTTGGTGCCCGGCAGCTTCTTCAGCCGCTCCACCGCACCCTTGAGCAGGTCGTAGCGCTCCTCGTGGAACTCCTGCGGTGTGCATCCGTCGACCAGGTGCAGCACCGCGTCCGGCTCCAGGATCACCGTGGCGCCGCGGTCGCCGATGCCCTTGGCGACGCTCTCCACCCAGGCGCGGTACGCGTCGCCGTCGGCGGCGCCGCCCTTGGAGAACTGTCCGCAGTCGCGGTGCGGGATGTTGTAGAGGACCAGCAGCGCCTCCCGGTCCGCCTTGTCGGCGGCCTCGGTGAAGCCCTTCGCCTCGGCCTCCGGGCTGTCCGGGCCGATCCATTCGCCGACGGGCTGCCGCGCGATCCGGCGGACCAGCGCGGCGTTCCCGGTGTCACCGCCCTCGGTGTAGCGGGCGACCTGCCGGGCGGCGTTCCCGTCCGGGTTGACCCAGTACGGGTCGGAGGCCTTGGGCTGCTGTCCGATGGCCGCGGGGTTCTTCCCGGCGCCGGCCGATCCCTTGTCACCGTCGCCGTTACCGTCACCGGAAGAGGAACATCCGGCGAGGAGCAGCACCGCGCCGATGGCGGCCACACCCGCTCCCCGCATACCGAACCGGCCGTTGTGGCTGCCGTACATCCACTCCCCCTCGGGTGCGACCGCGGTGCACCGTCGCATCGCCGCCCATCCTGGCACAGGCTCCTGGAACGGCCCGGGCCCTCACGACTTCGTCGACGACCCGTTACGGCGGGTACACCACGCTCCGCCCGGCCCGACCGGGTGCGGAGGGTGACCGGTTATCGACTTACCGTCAGGAATGAACTGTTCGGGGTGAGTTCGGCGTCCTACAGTGTGCGTGCGGCGGACCGGACGCCACCGACCTCCCGTGTCCGCGCCGGGCCACTCCCGCGGCCCGCGCCCCGCGGTCGAGGACCGGCCCGGCCGGCGCCCGGAACACCGGGCGGCCGGCCGGGCCGTGTAGTGCGGATCAGACGCCGCTCGCGACGCCCGCCCTCCCGTTCGCCGGCCCGGCCGCCTTGGCCACCTCACCGGCCTCGCCCGCCCCGTCGGCCTTACCGGCCTTGCCCGCCTCCTCGGCCGGCTTCTCGCCGGTCAGATAGGCCGAGACGACCACGTTCGCGGTGTACGAGTGCGAGGCACGGTCGTACGTACCGCCGCAGGTGATCAGCCGGAGTTCCGCGCGGCCGTCCTTGCGGGGGCCGTACGCCTTCTGGGCGTCGAAGCGCGCGCGGGTGAAGACCTGGACGTCGTCGATGGTGAACTCGGCGACCGTGCCGTCGGTCCGGGTCACTTCGACCTTGGCGCCGGGGCGGGCCGCGCTGAGCCCGTAGAAGACGGCCGGCTTGGTCTCGGTGTCGACATGGCCGACGAACAGCGCCGGCCCCTTGGCACCGGGCTCGGTGCCACTGCCGTACCAGCCGACCGTCTGGGGCGTGTCGAAGGACGGCGGCACGATCGCCCCGTCCTCGTCCAGGCCCCGGGAGACGACGGGCGCCCGGATGCCGATCGACGGGATGTCGACGCGTCGCGGCGCCACACCCTTGATCGGGTCGTGCGCCGGGGGCAGCGGTACGCCGAGGGGACGCCCGACCGCGGCGACGTCCCCGGTGGTCGGGGCCGAGCCGATGCCGGAGCCGTCGGTGATGCCGCGGCCCCAGAGCCACAGCCCCAGCAGGAGTACGGCCCAGGCCACTCCGGTGAGCAGCCTGCCGTGCCCCGCCGAGTGATCCGAGGAGGACATGTCAGTCGATGGCCGGGCGGCGGCGGCGCACGCTGCGGAAGGCGACCGCGACGGCGGCGACGGCGGCCAGGGCGAGGCCGATCACCGCGTGCGCGGTGCCGGGGCCCTCCTGCTGGGCGGCCTGGTCGGCGAGCACGGCGGTGCCGCCACCGCCCGCACGGACCGGGGCGACGGGCATGGGCCGGCTGCGGTGGACGACGGTGACGACGGCGGACACCTTGGTGCGCTTGTCGTCCTTGCAGACGACCTGGACGTCGTAGTCGCCGGGCTCGGCGTCGGAACGGATCCGGGCCTCGGCGAAGAGCTTCTTGCCGTCACCGGGCGAGAAGCGCGCCTCGGAGACGAAGGCATCGGAGTTCCCCTTGGCCTCCTTGCCCCTGCATCCGTCGACCTCCAGGTCGACCTCACCGCCCGGGGCGACGGACGACGGGGAGACCGAGAGCGTGGCCCGGGACCGCGAGTCCTGCCCGTGGTCGGAATCCGAATTGGCCAGTGCGACGGAAGCGGGCATCAGGGTCGCCGCGGCCACCGCGGCGGCACAGAACGTGAGGGGTATTGAACGCATCGTGAACCTCCTTATGGAAGGTTCACGCGTGCGACGGCTTTCCGCATCCGCAGGGGCCGCGGCGTTGGGCCGGTGGAGTGCGGCGGGAGCGGCGCCCGAGGGCCGCTCCCGCCGCCTCCGGCGGTGCTAGTGGCCGTCTCCGCCCAGGTCGACGAGGTCCACGAGGTCGGCGATGGAGTCGACGACGGTGGACGGCCGGAACGGGTACCTGTCGATGTCCGGCACCGAGGTGAGCCCGGTGAGCACCAGGAACGTCTGCATGCCCGCCTCCAGACCGGCCAGCACATCGGTGTCCATCCGGTCACCGATCATGGCGCTGGACTCGGAGTGGGCACCGATCGCGTTGAGCCCGGTGCGCATCATCAGCGGATTCGGCTTGCCCGCGAAGTACGGGGCCTTGCCGGTGGCCTTGGTGATGAGCGCGGCGACGGACCCGGTCGCGGGCAGCGGGCCCTCGGCGGACGGGCCGGTCTCGTCCGGGTTGGTGCAGATGAAGCGGGCGCCGCCGTTGATCAGCCGGATCGCCTTGGTGAGCGCCTCGAACGAGTACGTACGGGTCTCCCCGAGCACCACGTAGTCGGGCTCGTGGTCGGTGAGGACGTATCCGATGTCGTGCAGCGCGGTGGTCAGCCCGGCCTCGCCGATGACATACGCCGTGCCGCCGGGCCGCTGGTCGTCCAGGAACTGGGCGGTGGCGAGCGCGGAGGTCCAGATGTTCTCGACGGGCACGTCGAGACCCATCCGGCTGAGCCGGGCGTGCAGGTCGCGCGCGGTGTAGATCGAGTTGTTCGTGAGGACCAGGAAGGGCAGCCCCGATTCCCGCAGCCGCTTGATGAAGGCATCGGCGCCGGGGATCGGTGTCCCCTCGTGGATGAGGACTCCGTCCATGTCGGTGAGCCAGGACGAGATCGGCTTGCGCTCTGCCATGCGGAACTCCTGATTTGCCGTACGCCGGGTGCGGGGACGCCGGCGGCACCGCGTTGTGCAGCGCCGACATCCCCGATTTTAGGCTGCCCGTCCGACCGGGTGTTCAGCCGGACGTGATCCTCACACCGTCGACCGCCCAGAACCAGTTGTTGCCACCCGTGTACCGGAATCGGACCTGTGCGGTGGTGGCACCGGCCGGGACTCGCAGGGCGAGCGATTCGGCCTTCGAGACGGTGTCCGCGGTGTACGTCTTCACCGTCACGGGTGCGCCGCCGTCGTAGGACACGAGGACCTCGCCCTTCTGCGGGGCCTCCTGGCGGTAGTGGGTGGTGTAGGCGAGGGTGGCGGTCCGGCCGCCGGTGACGGGGCGGGCGGGGCTGATCAGGGTCGATTCGAAGGTGCCGGTGAAGGTCTTGTCGGCCCATTCGTCGCCGTCGGCGACCGCGAAGACGTTCCGGGCCCGGACGTTGTTCTCGCGCCACTGGCCGCGCTCGGCGGAGGTCCAGAACTCGTCGGTGGTGAAGCTCCAGCCGCGCCACTCGGTGACGCCACCGGTGCCCATCGCGCTGTTGTCGACGCTCCACCCGGCGGGCGGGGTGTGGGTGAAGCCGAGGACCGCCGCGCCGGTACCGGTCTCGTCCACCCGGGCCCGCAGCTGCGGGCGCAGCGCGTCGAAGTCGTCGGGGGCGGGCTGCTGGAGCGGACGGCCGTCGAGGTCCCAGGCCGGGTCGACGGCTATGCCCAGGTGGGCGAGGGCGGAGACCGCGACGTCCGGCATCTTGATGTCGTGGCGGGTCGAGCCCGGGGTGATGCCGCCGCCGCTCGCGATGAGGAAGGTCTGCCGCTCGGCCGCACTGGCGCCGCCGTGGCCGCCGGCGTCGGTGTGCCCGTGGTCGGCGGTGATCATGATGAGCCAGTCCTCGGAGCCGTACGTGGCCCGGCCCCGTACCGCCGACACCAGTCGGCCCACCTGGGTGTCGACACCGTGGATCGCGTCCAGGTACTGGCTGCTCGCGGCGCCGTAGCTGTGGCCCGCGTGGTCGACGTTGTCGAGGTGGACGAAGACCGCGTCGCGGTTGCCTTCGGCCAGTTCGGCGGCGGCCCTGCTCGTGGTGCCCGTGTCGTACTCGGCCTCCGGGGTGGAGACCCGGCTGTCGACCTTCGCCGAGAAGATCGTGTCCGTGACCGGGCTCCAGGAGGCCACGGCGTACGTGGAGAGCGAGGGCTTCGCCGTCTCGATCCGGGTCAGGAAGTCGGGGTACCGCGCGAAGTCGTTGCCGGTGAACTCGTTGTTCCTGACGTGGTGCTTGTCGGGCCAGACGCCCGTGATGATCGTGGACCAGCCGGGGCCGGACAGGGTCGGGGCCATCGGATCGGCGTAGAGCGGGCTGACGGAGGTGAGTCCGGCGGCCATCAACGCGTCGAGTTGGGGTGCGTCCGCGTCCTTGATCCTGTTGAGCAGGGCGCCGTCCAGGCCGATGACCAGGACCTTGGGCGTACGGGCGGCGGCGCGGGCGGCCGTGGTGGCGGCGAGCGGTGCCGCGGCGGCGAGTGCTGCCGCGCTCATGAGGAGGGTGCGGCGGGACATGGCTGAGGTCACGGGGTCCTCCGTGGGAGTGGTGGGGGTGCGCAGCCGGTGCGTTGGAATCAGTGCAACTCCTCATGGAGAGAAGAGAAGTTGACGATGGGTCCAGACCCGTTATCTTTTCGCGATGATCTGCCGGAGGTCCAGACCCCTGCGGTGGGTCGTCCGGCAACGGTCAGCTTCCGGTGGCCGACTTCCAGGCGTCCACGTACGAGTCGAGGTGGGCCGCGATGTCCGGCCAGTCCGGCTGGAAGACCTCGACCCCGTCCATCAGTTCCGTCAGTGCGACGGCGTTGGTGTCGGTCGCCTCGATGTCCTTGCGGGCCGGGAAGCCGCCGCCGATCGCGCTGACGTCCTTCTGGGCCCGCTCGGCGAGCATGAAGTCGAGCAGCTTCTTGCCGTTGGCGCTGTGCGGTGCCTTGGTGACCAGGCCGGCCGCGTACGGCAGGGCAAAGGTGGTGGGCTTGCCGCCGGCCTTCGCGGGGAACCAGATGCCGAGGTTCGGCATGTCCTTGGACTGGGCGTGGTTCATCTGGACGTCCCCGTTGGCGGCGAGGAGTTCACCCTTGTCGACCTTGGGCGCGAGCTTGCCGGTGGAGGCGGACGGGCCGACGTTGTTGGACTGGAGCTTCTTGAGGTACGCCATCGCCGGCTTCTCGCCGCCGAAGTCGTGCATGGCCTTGATGAGTACGGCCGTGCCGTCACCGGCCACCCCGGGGGTGGAGTACTGGATCCTGTCCTTGTACTTGCCGTCGAGCAGCTCCTCCCAGGTGGCGGGCGGGGTCTTCAGCTCCTTCGTGTTGTGGACGAAGCCGAAGTAGTTGTTGACGACCGAGGTCCACTTGGCGTCGGCCGCCTTGTCGGTGCCGGCCACCTGGTCGGAACCGGCCGGTGCGTACGCCTGGAGGAGGCCCTTGGAATCGGCCTGCTGGATGAACGGCGGGAGGGTGACCAGTACGTCGGCCTGGGTGTTGGTCCTCTCGCGGACGGTGCGCTGCACCATCTCGCCGGAGCCGCCCTCCACGTACTTGACCTTGATGCCGGTCTTCTTCTCGAAGTCCTCGAAGACCTTGTCGTACCAGCCGTCGCCGTTCTCGCCCTTGAGGCCGTCGGCGCTGTAGACGGTGACGACCTTCTCGTCGGAGGCGGCCGAGGAGCCGCCGCAGGCGGAGAGGGAGGCGGAGAGGGCGAGCGAACCGGTGACGGCGGCTATGGGCCCGAGGTGGTTCTTGCGCATGGTGGTCGTATCTCCTGGAAGCTGGAAGTCGTTCCGGTACGGGTGCGTTACGGGGATCAGCGGTAGGAGGCCCTGGTGCGGATGCGGGAGACCCCGAACAGCACGAGCAGCGTCGTGGCCATCAGGACCATGGCGACGGCGGCTCCGGTGAAGAGCGAGCCGCGATCGGTGGCCGCGAAGATCTGCACCGGAAGGGGTGTCCAGTCCGGCGGGTAGAGCATCATCGTGGCGCTCAGCTCACCCATGGACAGGGCGAAGCAGAGCCCGGCGGCAGCCGTGAGGGACGGCAGCAGGAGTGGCAGCTTGATGCGCCACAGCACGTACGAGGGCCGGGCGCCGAGGCCGGCGGCGGCCTGTTCGTACATGGGGTCGAGACGTACTGTCGCGGCCGAAACCGACGCGTAGGCGAACGCCGTGACAAGAACGGCGTGCGCGAGGATCACGATCCAGCGCGTCCCGTTGAGCAGCACCGGCGGACGGCTGAAGGCGACGAGGACGGCGAGCCCGACGACGACGGACGGCACGGCGACCGGCAGCATGAACAGCGCGTCGATGAACCGCTTGCCGCGCCGGCCCAGCGATGCGGCGGCGAGCGCGGCCCAGGCTCCGACGACCAGGGCCAGCAGACTCGCGGTGACGGCGGTGACCAGGCTGGTGGTGAGCGCCTGGAGGGCGTCGCCCGCGGTGGCCGTGTCGTAGTGCTTCAGGGTCGGCCCCGAAGGGAGCGCACCGGACCAGTTCGTGGCGAACGAGGCCGCGAGGACGACCACAAGCGGCACCGCGAACAGCGGGACGAAGAGCAGCAGGAAGACGGCCCAGGTGGCCCACTTCCCGGTACGGCTATGCACCAGCACGGCGGCTCACCACCCGGTACAGGCTGTAGAGGCCGACGGAGATCACGATGTTGACGACGGCGACGACACAGGCGGCCGGGTAGTCGGACTCCAGGATCGCCTTGCTGTAGACGAGCGTCGGCAGGGTGGTGACGCCCTTCGCCCCCGTGAACAGGACGATGCCGAATTCGTTGAGGCACATCACCAGGACGAGGCTGCCGCCCGCGGCGAGTGCCGGAAGCGCCTCGGGGAGGATCACCCGCCGCACGATCCGGGCCGGGCCCGCGCCCAGTGAGGACGCCACCTCCAGCTGTGCGGTGTCGAGCTGGGAGAAGGCCGCGAGCAGGGGGCGCATCACGAACGGGGTGAAGTAGGTGATCTCGGCGAGGAGTACGCCCCACGGCGTGGTGAGGAAGTGGAACGGCCCGTCGGCCGCGCCGGTGACACCCGTCCACACCCCGTTGGCCACACCGGTGTTGCCGTAGATGAACAGCAGGGCGAGCGTGATCAGGAAGGACGGGAAGGAGAGGAAGACGTCCACGAACCGGGCGACGGCCTTTCCGCCGGGGAACGGCACGAAGGCGATGACCACGGCGAGTACGAAGCCGAGGACGAGGCACCCGGCCGTCGAACCGGCCGCGAGCCACACGGTGGTGGTGAGCGCCGAACGGAAGGAGGCCGAAGCGAGTACCTCGCTGTACGGAGCGGTCGATGTGCCGCCCTCGTCGGGGCTGAAGGACTGCTGGACGACGAGGAGGAGGGGGTAGAGGAACACGACGCCGAGCACGACGACGGGGGGCAGGGCCCAGAGGCTCCGGCCCGTCCGGCGTTCGAGGACGGAGCCGGGGCCGGACGCGGCCGGCCGCACGTCTCCGGTCACCGCGCTAGCCACGGGCCCCTCCGCTCACCGTCTCGCCCTCGGCCGCCACGCGGGCCGGATGGGCGCCCGCCGGCAGCAACACGGCGTCGTCCGCCGCGAAGTGCACGGTCGTCCTCTCCCCCGGTACCGGCGTCTCCCGCAGCTCCCGGACGTCCGCCTTCACCCGGTGCCCGTCGATGTCGACGTACAGCCGGTGCGTGGCCCCCCGCCACTGGACCTCGGCGATCGTGCCGGTCAGCGCGTTGGGCCCGTCGCCGAGCCCGACCAGGTGCGGCCGGACGCAGAGCGTGGCGGTGACGCCGCCGGCCACCGGACCGGTGGGCACGGCGAGTGCGTGCCCCGCGAAGTCCACGGTGTCGGCGGACTCCGCGACGGTGACCGGCAGCAGGTTCGCGTTGCCGACGAACGACGCGGTGAACTCCGTACGCGGGCGCCTGTACAGCTCCTGCGGGGTGCCGCAGTCCTGGAGCCTGGCCCTGTCCATGACGGCGATCCGGTCGGCGAGGGTCAGCGCCTCGACCTGGTCGTGGGTGACGTACAGGATGGAGACGTCCGGCAGCTCCCGGTGCAGTCGGGCCAGTTCGGCGAGCATCCCGGAGCGCAGCTGGGCGTCCAGCGCGGAGAGCGGTTCGTCGAGCAGCAGCACGCCGGGACGGATGGCGAGTGCGCGGGCGATGGCGACGCGCTGCTGCTGACCGCCGGAGAGTTCGCGCGGGTAGCGCCGGGCGTACGCGGCCATGCCGACGAGTTCGAGGGCTTCGGCGACCCGTCCGGGGATCTCGGAGCGGTCGGCCTTCTGCGCCTTGAGGCCGAAGGCGACGTTGTCCCGGACCCGCAGGTGGGGGAAGAGGGCGTACTGCTGGACGACCATGCCGATGCCTCGCTTGTGCGGCGGCAGGGCGGTGATGTCGCGGTCGCCGATGTACACCCGCCCGGAGGCCGGCCGGACGAATCCGGCGACGGCGCGCAGGGCGGTCGTCTTACCGGAGCCGGAGGGCCCCAGCAGCGCCATGACCTCGCCGGGTTCGACGGTGAGATCGAGCCCGTCGAGGACGACGTTCCCGCCGTACGCGACGCTGACCCGGTCGAACCGGATGCCGCTGCGGGCGGCCGCTGCCACGCCCGTCACGCCTCGGCCCGCGCGATCAGGCCGGGCAGTTCGGCGACGGAGCCGAGTACGTGGGTGGCGCCGCTGCGGGTCAGCAGATCCCTGTCGTGGGCGCCGGTGAGGACGCCCGCGACGATCCCCGCCCCGGAGCGCGCGCCGCTGAGCATGTCGTACGAGGTGTCCCCCGCGACGACGATCCGGCGGACGTCGTCCACCGCACCGGTGCGCAGCAGCGCGGCGAGGACCATGTCCGGGTACGGGCGGCCCCGGCCGCCCGCGTCGGCCGGGCAGAGGGTCAGTTCGACCAGGTCCTGCCAGCCGAGTGCGGCGAGGATCGCGTCCTGGGTGGTGCGGGCGAATCCGGTGGACAGGACCACGGTCCGACCCTCGGACCTGAGCCTTTCGACGGCCTCGCGGGCGCCGGGTACGGGTGCGATGCGACCGCCGTCGACCAGTTCCCCGTACGCCTCCTCGAAGGCGGCGTTGGCCCGCTGGGCGAGGGTCTCCCCGCCGAACAGGTGGCGGAACACGGTGATCTTGGATTCGCCCATGGTGGCGCGTACGTAGTCGAGCTTCTCGGTGTGGTCGGCGGAGCCTGGCTCCACGCCGAGGCGTGCGGCGGCTGCGGCGAAGGCCTGCTCGACGAGGCCTCCGTCGGCGACGGTGGTGCCCGCCATGTCGAGGACGATCAGGTCGAGGGGGTTGCTCGTGGTCAATTTCTTCACCAGCCCAGTTCGTTGGCGGTCGTTTCGGCGATGGCGGGCGAGCAGGTCATGCCGCGTCCGCCCGGTCCGGTCACCAGCCAGACGCCGTCGCGCACCTGCTGGCGGTGGACGACGCGGCCGGTGTCGGTGCACTGGGCGTAGACGCCGGCCCAGCGGCGGCGGACGCGCGGCAGCGGGCGGCCGAGGAAGGACTCCACGACGCCCGTGAGGTGCTCGTACGGCTCCTCGACGGTGTCGAAGGAGAAGGGGTGCTCGTACTCGTGGGTGTCACCGATGGTCAGTCCGCCGTCGCGGCGCTGCACCATCAGGAGTTGCATGCGGTGCTCGGCTGCGGTCGGGGTCTGTGCCTGACCGGAGTTGAGGGCGTCGAGCGCCTCGCCGCGGTAGGCCGGGTAGTAGCGGAAGCTGTCGGCGTCGGCGACGGAGGTGGTGAGCGGTTCGCCGAGCGGGTCGGTCTGCATCATCTGGAGCCGGACCCGCCGCACGGGCAGTTGTGGCCCGGCCAGTTCGCGGACGAGGCCACCGAGCCAGGCACCGGTCGCCAGGACGACGGTGTCACCGGTGTGCACGTCGCCGTGGTCGTCGCGGACGGATGCGGTGCCGACCACCTCACGCACCTCTCGGCCGCCGAGGAAGGTGTAGCGGCCCGAGGCCAGCAGCTCCCGTTTCAGGGCGAGTTGCGCGGTGCGCGGTTCGACGGCCGCGTCCCGCCCGCACCACAGGGCTGCGCCGAAACCGCCGCGCAGGGCCGGGTTGAGGGCGCGGGCCTCGTCCGCGGTGAGCAGCTTGTAGCCGCGGGCCGCCGCGTCGGGACGGGCGACGGCCGCCTCGGCGACGGCGGTCTCCCGTTCGGTGCGCAGCGGGGTGAGCGAGCCGCAGGCCCGGAACCCCAGCTCCGGCACCCGCTCGCCGATGGACTCCCACAGCTCACGGGCGCGCAGCGCGGTCTCCAGCTCCTCGCCGCCGGCCCGGCCGCTGACCCATATCTGTCCGAAATTGCGGAGCGATGCCCCGCGCGCCTCACTCTCGCGCTCGATCTGTACGACCTCGTGGCCGCGGTTCACTGCGTGCCAGGCGTGCATGGTTCCCACCACGCCGGCTCCTACGACGATGACTCTCACGGCGGCAACGCTCCTCGGGGCGGGTGGCCCGTACGGATCGGGACGGCAACGGGACGGTGAACCGAACCCCAAACTTGGCCTAGACCCGTTACCTTCTCGTTATTAAAACGGGTCGACGGTCGGCCCGTTCGGCTCGGCTACGGGCTCAGCCGCGTCCGCTCAGGTGAGTGGTGAAGGAGAACCGGTCGCCACGGAACAGTGTCCGCACGCGCTCCAGCGGCAGCCCGTCCGCGTCCCGTGAGACGCGGTGGATCAGCAGCATGGGCAGCGCGGGCGGCGTGCCGATGAGCAGCGCCTCGCGCGGGGTGGCGAGCACGGTTTCGATCCGCTCGTCCGCGTCGCCGAAGGAGATCCCGAGCCGGTCGTGCAGATAGGCGTAGAACGACGAGTCGGGGTCGAAATCGCCTGCCAGGTCCGGCAGTCGGGCAACGCTGACGTACGTGCTCTCCAGCCCGACCCGGTCGTCGTCGGCGAGCAGCACCCGCTCCAGGTGCCAGACCGGCTCCCCGCGCTCCACCCCGACCTCGGCGGCGAGCGCGTCGGGGCAGGGGAAGCGTTCCAGCCCGATGAGATGGCGGCCCGGGGCACGCCCCTGCCTGCGTACGCCCTCCGTGTAGCTGGCGAGCGAGAGCGGCTGCTCCAGCTTGGGTCCCGCGACCACCGTGCCGCGGCCCTGCCGGGCGAGCCGTCCTTCCAGGAGCAGTTCGCGCAGGGCCTGGCGCACGGTCTCGCGCGAGACCTCGTAGCGCAGGGCGAGGTCGCGTTCCGGTGGCAGCATGCCGCCCTCGCCGAGCTCCTCGATGAGAGCGGAGACATGGGCCTTCACGGCGTAGTACTTCGGAATACGGCCGTGCTCCGGGATGCCGGAACGGATCGGTGCGCCAGGTACCTGGTCGTACGGGTAGTCCACGGCCCGATGGTGACAGACGGACATGAACACCGGTGGACGGGCCGACCCGGAACGAATCGAAGCGACCTGTTCACGGGGGGAAGGGGGGAGGGGGGACGGGGGGCGGCACGGCCCGGAACGAATCGAAGCGACCTACTCACGGGGGAGGGAGTGGCACGGCCCGGAACGAATCGAAGCGACCTACTCACGGGGGAGGGAGTGGCACGGCCCGGGACGGCTCCGGGTCAGCGGCGGGCGCGGCGCGTCCGGCGGGACCGGACCACCACGGCCCCGCCGCCGATCAGGAAGCCGGAGACGGTGAGAACGGCGCGCGGCACGGGTACGGGGATGCCGGTCCTGGCCAGCTCCGGGACCCCGGCAGGGTCCCGACCCGGTGCGACGGGGCGCCGGTTACCGGTGATGCCGGTGCCGGGCCGGGCACCGTCGGGGATGCGGCCCTGCTCGTCGCCCGTACCGTCGTTGTCGCGGTCGCTGTCACCGGTCCCGCCGGTGCCGTCGTTCTCCTTGCCGGTCCCGCTGCTGTCCATGCCCTCGCCCTCGCCGTCATCGACCACGGTGAACCGGTAGTCCTCGGACTCGCCCACCCATTCCCCGTCACTCCCCTTCGGCGCGGTACCGCCGCCGTCGCTGTCGCCGCTCACCCCGTGCTTCCGCTGCACGATCGCGGCGTTGGCGGTGATGCGGCCGGGGCTGGTGTCGGAGGTGAACGCGAGCCTGACCTGGACGGTGACGGTACGTCCCGCGGGCACGGTGAAGCCGCCGAAGGATTCGTCGCCCTCGCCGCCGAAGACGCCGATGTGCTCGTCCCGGTCGGTCGTCTCCCAGGTGACGCGGTGCTCGACGTCGGGGTGGGCGCGCTCGGAGAACTTCAGCTGGATCTGGCCCGAGGTCAGCCTGTGGTCGTCGTCGGTGAGGACCAGGACCGGGTGGATGGAACGGCAGGCCCGCGAGGTGGTGTTGGTCAGGTCCAGGAACCAGGTGCCGTAGCCGCCGCCGGAGGCGTAGGTGTCGGGCCCGCCGTGGATCCGGGTGTCGATGGGGAAGTCCGCCGCCTCCGGATCACCGCAGGCGGGCTGCTGGTCGGCGTCGACGGCCGCCGGGGCGGAACCCGGCACGGAGGCCTGCGACGCCGAAGCCGGCCGGGCCGCCGGGGTGGCGGCCTGGTTGCGCTGCGGTGCGGCGGACGCGGTCGCCGCACCGCCGAGCACGACGGCGGGGACGACACTCGCGGCGGCCAGCCCGAGCACGAGCCCGTGCCTGGTCCGCCCGGGCAACGGTGGCGCGGGGTGTTCCGGGGGTGTGGCGGGCGGGGGCGGTGTGGGGGGCATGGGGGACGGCCTTCGCTGCTCGCGGAAACGGTCGGCTCGCCCCGGACCCGGAGTTCACCGGTATGGACCGGCGACGCTGCCACGCCCCCGCCGCCCGCTCAGCGCAGACCCGCCGCGGGTCCGCCCGACCGGCGGCGGTGAACCCCTCGATCAGCCGAGTGCATCAGCCGACCGACGACACGTCACCACCCGCCGTCCGGCACCCGTCGTCCGCCACCCGCCGTCCGCCACCCTGCGCCCGTCGCCGACCGCCCGTCGTCCGCCGTCCGCCGTCCGCCAGCCGGCAACCGGCAACCGGCACTCGCCACCCGTCGTCCGGCACCCGGCACCCGGCACCCGGCACCCGGCACAGCACCCGCTGCGAAGGCGCCCCTTCCCAGGGCCCATGCGCTCAAGCGTCCCGCTCAGGGGTGTTGCCGCCGACGCGGCCGAACAGGGGGGCGAGGACGAGTTGGGCCGCGCCTTCGGCGACCGGGCGGTCGCCCCCGCGGGACGCTACGACCGGGACCGGCACCCCGCCGATCCCGTCGCGCCGGGCCCGCGCGTCGAGCACGGCGCGCACTCCTCGTACATACGCCTCGGGGTCGGCGGCGACGGTGCGCCCACCCAGGACCACCCGGTCGATGTCGAGCAGGCCCACCAGGTTGGCAGCGCCGGTGCCGAGTACCCGCGCGGCCTCGGCCGCATCGCCGCGGGCGACGGCGGCCAGGCAGAGCGCCTCGATGCAGCCACGCCCACCGCAGCCGCACCGCACCCCGTCCAACTGAACGGTCTGGTGGCCGAATTCACCGGCTCCGGTACGGGCCCCGCGGTGCACCTCCCCGCCGAGCACAAGGCCCGCGCCGAGTCCCGTACCGAGGTGAAGATAGGCGAAGTCACCGGGGCCCGCGGCCTGGAGGGCGAGCCCGAGGGCCGCGGCGTTGGTGTCCTTGTCGATCACGACGGGCAGCCCGGTCCGCGCGGCGAGGGCGTCCCCGAGCGGGTACCCGTCCCACTGCGGGAACCCGGTGACGCGGTGCAGCACCCCGCTGCGGTGGTCGAGCGGCCCCGGCACGGCGGCGCCCACGCCGAGCACCGGCAGTGAGTCGTCGCCGCGCACGGCGGCGACCGCCTCGGCCGCGGCCCCGAGGACGTCGTCGGCCGGGGCCCCGAAATTCAGTGGAGCCGTACGGGCGGCGGCCACCGCGCCCGCGAGGTCGACGAGCACCACAGTCAGCCCGTCGCGGTCCAGATGCAGCCCCACCGCGTGGCCGGCGTCCGGCACCAGCCGCAGGACGGTCCGGGGCTTGCCTCCGGTGGATGCGCGGTGGCCCGCCTCGGCCGCCAGCCCCTCGGCCCGCAGCCGGGCGGTGATCTTGCTGACGGCCTGCGGGGTGAGCCCCGTACGCGCGGCGAGTTCGAGCCGGCTGATCCCGCGCTCGCCCGCCACCCGCAGCAGATCCAGCACGAGCGCCGCGTTGTGGCTGCGCAGCGTCGGCAGGTTGGCGCCGCTATTACTCCTGTTCACGGACCCATTGTCGCTGCCGCTTGCACTTTGGCAACAGCGTTGCCAAAGTGGAACGCATGACTGCCCACGCGACTCACGCGACCTCCGGAACGGCCCCGACCCCCCTGCGCGTCGGACTCGTCGGCTACGGCCTGGCGGGTTCCGTCTTCCACGCCCCGCTGATCGCCGCGACCGACGGCCTCGTCCTGGACACGGTCGTCACGTCGAACGAGGAGCGGCGGGAGCAGGCCCGCGCCGAATTCCCCGACGTACGGTTCGCCGCCTCCCCCGACGAGCTGTGGCAGCGGGCGGACGAGCTCGACCTGATCGTGATCGCGTCGCCGAACAAGACCCATGTCCCGGTCGCCACCGCCGCGATCAAGGCCGGCCTGCCGGTGGTCGTGGACAAGCCGATCGCCGGTACGGCGGCCGAGGCCCGGGAGCTGGCGGCCCTGGCCGAGGAGCGCGGGGTGCTGCTCTCGGTCTTCCAGAACCGCCGCTGGGACAACGACTTCCTTACTCTGCGCGCGCTGATCGCGGAGGGTGAGCTGGGCGAGGTACAGCGTTTCGAATCGCGTTTCGAGCGGTGGCGCCCGCAGCCGAAGGGCGGCTGGCGCGAGTCGGGCGACCCGCAGGAGATCGGCGGGCTCCTGTTCGACCTGGGCAGCCACGTCGTCGACCAGGCGCTGGTCCTGTTCGGGCCGGCGGTCCAGGTGTACGCGGAGTCCGACGTACGCCGGCCGGGCGCGGCGGCCGACGACGACACGTTCCTGGCGATCACCCATGCGAACGGCGTCCGCTCGCACCTGTACGTCAGCGCGACGACGGCCCAGCTCGGCCCCCGTTTCCGGGCGCTCGGCTCGACCGCCGGCTATGTGAAGTACGGCCTCGACCCCCAGGAGGCCGCGCTGCGCGAGGGCGCCCGCCCCTCGCAGGACGGGCCGTGGGGCGAGGAGGCCGAGGAGCTGTGGGGCCGGCTCGGCTCGGGCGAGTCCCCGCTCACGGGCGGCGGCACCCCGGTCCCCACACGGCCGGGCGACTACCCCGCGTACTACGCGGCGGTCACCGAAGCACTGCGCGGAAAGGGCGACAATCCGGTGACCGCCCTCCAGGCCGCCGCGACCCTGGACGTCCTGGAGGCCGCCCGCCGCTCGGCCCGCGAAGGCGTCACCGTAACCCTGCACACGAACGAGGAGCAGCCCGTATGAACCCCACCGCTCCGACCATCTCCGAGCTGATCGCGCAGGAGCGCAGGCTGACGCTGCCGCATTTCGGCTACGACGACGCGTACGCGCTCGGCGGCCTGCTGGTCTCCCTGGCCCGGGAACGGCACGCGCCGGTCGCGATCGACATCCACCGCGGAGCGCAGCAGCTGTTCCACGCCGCGCTGCCGGGATCGAGCGCGGACAACGACGCCTGGATCGAACGCAAGCGCAAGGTCGTCGAACGTTACGGCGAGAGCTCGTACCTGGTCGGAACCAGGTTCCGGGCCAAGGGAACGACGTTCGACGACTCCTCGCGGCTGAACCCGGACACCTACGCCGCCCATGGCGGCTCGTTCCCGATCGCGGTCGAGGGCGCGGGCGTCATCGGCTCGGTCACGGTCTCGGGCCTGCCCCAGGCGGAGGACCACGCCTTGGTGGTCGAGGCTCTGGAACAGTTCGCGACGAAGATCAGCAGCTGACGCACCCGGGGGGGTGGGCGCCACATCCAGGCACACCCACCCCTCCGACGTTTCTGCACGAGCGCACCCTCATCGCAGCCCGAGACCGCAGCCCGAGGTCGCAGCCCGAGCGCGCCGGGATAAAGCCGGGCCGCCGAACCAAGCCCGTCCGGCGCCTGACCGAGGCGCCTCCAAGCCCGTCCGGCACTGACCGGGCGTCTCCAAGCCCGTCCGGCGGCCTGACGACAGAGCGGCCCCGGGCGCACCCGGGCCCCCACCCGCCCCCTAAGCCCCCTTGAGCTCCTGCCGCTGCCGCCCCAGCCCCTCGATCTCCAGCTCCACGACATCCCCGGCGCGAAGGTACGGCTTGGGCTCCGGCTGCCCCATAGCCACCCCCGCCGGCGTCCCGGTGTTGATCACATCACCCGGATACAGCGTCATGAAGTGACTCAGGTACCGCACGACCTCGCCGACCGGGAAGATCTGGTCGGCCGTCGTACCGTCCTGCTTCAGCTCGCCGTTGACCCAGAGCTTCAGCGGCAGCGCCTGCGGGTCGGCGACCTCGTCGGCCGTCACGAGCCACGGCCCCAGCGGGTTGAACGTCTCGCAGTTCTTGCCCTTGTCCCACGTGCCGCCGCGCTCGATCTGGAACTCGCGCTCCGAGACGTCGTGCGCGACCGCGTACCCGGCGACGTGCGCGAGAGCGTCCTCCGCCGATTCCAGGTACCGGGCGGTGCGCCCGATGACGACGGCGAGCTCGACCTCCCAGTCGGTCTTCACACTGCCGCGCGGCACGAGCACCGCGTCCTCGGGCCCGACGACCGTGTCCGGCGCCTTGAAGAACAGGATCGGCTCACTCGGTATCCGGGCGCCGGTCTCCACGGCATGGTCGTGGTAGTTCAGCCCGATGCACACGATCTTGCCGATCCGGCCGAGCGGCGACCCCACCCGCAGCCCCTCGGCATCGAGCACCGGCAGCTCGCCGGGCGCGGCCGCGGCAGCCCGGACCCGGGCGAGCGCGTCCTCGTCGGCGAGCAGCGCGCCGTCGATGTCGGCGACGACTCCCGACAGGTCACGCAGGGTCCCGTCCTCATCCAGCAGTGCCGGTCGTTCCGCGCCTGCCGTACCCACACGAAGCAGCTTCAACGGTCTTTCTCCCCTTGGTCGAGATCGGGCCCGTCGAATGGGTTGCGGCCATCGCAGGCTTGTCCGATCCTCCAAGACATCCGATCACTCCGCAAGACCCTGTTCACACACTGGACCGTCACGCACTCGTCTCAGCGATTACGCGACGGTGGCCACGGCTCCACCCGGGGCCGGCATGTCGCGGTACAGGTAGGCCCGCTCGATCGCGGTCCAGGTGGTGCTGGTGACGACGTACAGCGCGGCGGCCAGCGGCACGAAGCCCACGGTGAAGAGCGTGAAGAAGGACATCAGCGGCATCACCTTCGTCATCGCGCCCATGCCCGGGACCGGCTGTCCGTCGGGACCGGTGGCCGGGGTCACCGGGTTGGCGGCCATCTGGCGCTTCGTACGCCCGTAGTTGAACGTGGCGACCGCGGCGACGATCACGAACAGCCCCACGTACACGAGGCCCTGCGCCCCGAACATCCCGCCGTGCGCGAGTGCGTCGTGCCAGCGCTCGCCCAGCGGGGCGCCGAAGAGCTCATGGCCGAGGAGTTCGTTGGGGTGGCTGCCGATCTTCTGGCTGGAGAAGAGGTGGTAGAGCAGGAAGAAGGCCGGCATCTGGAGCAGGCTGGGCAGGCAGCCGGAGAGCGGCGAGACCTTCTCCGCCTTGTGCAGCTCCATGAGCGCCTTCTGCATCCGCTCGGGGTTCTTGCCGTGCTTCTTGCGGAGCTCGGCGATCTGCGGCTGGAGGCGGCGCTGCGCCTTCTGCCCACGCGCCGCGGCCCGGGACAGGGGGTGCACGGCGAGCCGCACGAGCGCGGTGAACAGGACGATCGCGGCGGCGGTGGACGCGGTCTGGAAGAACGGGTGGAGCAGATCGGCGAAAGCGCCGACCAGGCTGGCGAAAGCGGACATGAAGGCGGACATGGATGAGCCCTCCGTGGGTCTCGTCGTGCCGGGAAGTGGATCAGCTTCGGCATGACGATCCGCGCGGGACGCCCAGCCCACGTACGCGCAGCGCGTCGTACGTATCCGGACGAAGGAGGAAGGAGGGGGCCCCTACGCGGCCGTCAGGAGGACACGGCCGGGGGCTCGGGGGCGTCGGCGCCCCTTGGCGTCGGGGTCTCGTTGCGGAAGGAACGCGGTGCGTTTCTCCCGGTCACGCATGGCGGTACGGACCCGGGTGCGGGGCACCGGGACGGCGCAGCGGGCGCTGATGACCGAGCAGGCGACGAGTGCGGTACCGGCGGCGGCGGTGGCGGCGAGCGCGACCGCGGCGGAGAGGCTGCCGCCTTCGGCGAGCAGGACCTCGGTGAGGAAGAAGAGCAGCAGACCGGCGGGGCGGAGCAGCCGGGCGAGGGCGCCGCGCATGCGGTTCATCGCGCCTGCGTCCATGGGTCCTCCCCCTTCCACGCTGTCGGTGGCCGCGTCGTGAAGCGGCACTTCAACCGTTAACCGTTATACACGATCGGCCGGAGGCACCGGCGGGACGGAAGCGGCGCCCGGCCGACCGGGTCCTTGCGAGCCGGGCCGCAGCCGGAGCCGGAGCCCGACCCACCCGCCACCGGGCGCATCGCCGCTGAGGTCCGCGGTTCCGCACCGCCCCCTCACCCCGCCCGTCCAGGCGCCACCGGCTCCTCGTCGTCGATGCCTTCGATGCCCTGGACGCCCTCGATCTCGTCCCGCGCCAGGACCTCCTCGTCCGGCCGTTCGTCGCGCTCGCGCGGCCCCGCGTACGTCACAGCGAGCGCGACGGCGAGATTGGCGCCGAGCGCGATGATGCCCGCGTTCACGCCCCACACCGGATCGTTCTCCGTGAAGACGAACCCGCACACCACGGCCACGCCGACGACCAGCCCGCTCATCGCCCCGAGCAGCGTCAGCCGCCGCCACATCAGACCCAGCAGCACCATGGGCAGCAGCTGCGCCATCCCTTCGTACGAGATCAGCGAGAGCCGCACGAGGGTGTTGGGCGCGATGTACGTGAGCAGGAGGGCCAGGCTCCCCGCGACCACGACGACCACCTGGGCCGCGCCCTTCTGCCGCCGCTCCCAGCGCGGCACGAGCGAGAGCACGCTGCGCCCCCACATGGTGCCGATAACGAGCATGAAGACGGCCATGGGCACGATCGAGGACAGTGCGGCGGCGACCCCGATGACCCCGACCGACCAGGCGGGCAGCGAGTCCACGACGAGCTTGAAGAGGGCGAGGTTGGACTCGGCCCCGACCAGCCCCGGCACGACGAACAGGGCCGCCATCCCGAGCAGCATCGGCACGAACAGCAGCACGTTGTAGGCGGGCAGCCACATCGCGTTGCGCCGCAGCACGTCCGCGTTCTTCGCGCCGAGGTACCCGGCGACGGTCGTCGGGAAGATCACGACGGTGAGGGAGTTGAGGAACGAGGTGGTGATGAACCAGGCCTGCCCGAGCCCGCTGTCCCCGTGCCCGGGGAAGGTCAGCCACTCGCTCTTCTCGGTGACGAGCCGGTCGAGGAAGGGCCCGTAACCGTCGAAGTAGTGCGTCGGTACGTAGACGGCGAGGAAGCCGAGGGTGGCGATCACCATCACGTCCTTCAGCACCGACACCCACGCGCTGCCGCGCAGCCCGCTCACCACGACGAAGCCGGTGGTGACGGCGAACGCGATGAAGTAGGCCCAGTTCAGGCTGATGGCGCCGTAGGAGATGGTCGACACGACCACACCCATGCCGGTGATCTGGAGCTGGATGTACGGGAGCAGGAAGACGGTCGCGAGTACGGCGACGAGCGCCCCGAGCCACGGCCGGGCGAAGCGGTGCGCCACCATGTCGGTGATCCCGACGAGGCCGTGCCTGCGCGCGTACCCCCAGAGCATCGGTCCGACGACATAGCCGGCGGCGTAACCGCAGGACATGTACGCCACCACGTAGAGCACCGGGGCCCCGTAGTTGTAACCCCAGCCCGCGGCCCCGAGATAGCTGAAGCTGGTGTAGCCCTCCCCTGCCATCAGCACCCAGATGAAGACGGTCCCCAGGCTGCGTCCGCCCACCGACCACTCGGCGAGCCCGCCGCCCTCTCCCCCGCCCCTGCCGCGCCGCCCGCGCACGGCGAACAGCCCGAGGGCCACGGTGGCGACCATGAAGACCCCGAAGACGGAGGTCGCGACGGCGGCGTTCACCGGCGGTCACCCCGCCGGGTCAGCCACACGGCGACCGGGGTCAGCACCGTCGCCCCGAGCAGCCACAGGAAGAGGAACGGCAGCCCGAGAACCACGGGCCGGACCCGGTTCACCAGCGGCAGCGCCCCCAGGTAGAGCACATAGGGAACCAGCAACCACAACAACTGCGGACGTCGTCTGAGCACGTCAGCGACCCTAGTGACCCGCCCCCGCCCGGACACCATCGCCCGGCGGCACTCCCCGTATTCCCCCTACTTCCCCCGCACATCGGTCAGCTTCCCCCACACCACCAGCCGGTAGCGGGAGGTGAACTCGGGCGTGCACGTCGTCAACGTCACATAGGACCCGGCCGCCCGGTACCCGACGTACGGCTTCACATTGCTGCGCGGAACGGCGGCCACGACTCCGCCGTCCCCCGCGCCGGTCTGCGGCAGGGTCTTGTCGACGGCGTACGTGTAGACGGCGTTCCGGGTCTCGACGGTGATCCGGTCGCCGCGGCGCAGCCGGTTGACGTAGCGGAAGGGTTCGCCGTGGGTGTTGCGGTGGGCGGCGAGCGCGAAGTTCCCGGCGCCGCCGGGCTGCGCGGTGCCGGGGTAGTGGCCCACGTATCCCTTGTCGAGGACACCGCTCCGGCTGATGCCCTGGGCCACGGGCGCGGTGAGCCCGATGCGCGGGATCCGGATGACGGCGTACGCCTGGGAGCGGCGGGGCGAGGACGCGGTGGTGGCCGGGGCCGCACCCCGGCCCTCCGTGTCGCCCTCCTCCCCCGCCACGGCGGGACCGTCGTCCGCAGGCTTCTCCGGCGCCACCGACCGCGACGGCTCGGGCTCCGGCCGCCCCCAGTCCCGCTGGAGGGCCTGCACGGTATGGGTGGCTTCGGCACGGGCCTGCCGGTTGGTCCACCACAACTGATGGGCGACGAGCAGCAGCAGGACGACGCCGAGGGTCACCACCAGCTCGGCACCCGTCCAGAGGCCGCGCGCGGCCAGCAGCCGTCCACGCGGGTCACGCTGCACCACCACCGGTATCCGCTCACGCACGGCCCGCACGATAGGGCCGCGCCCCGTAACTCTCCAGACCCGGAACAACTCTCCGTGCAACCGCCGTACAGCAGTACGGTGTGGTTCATGCGCCCCGACACGCCTGCCGACCACACCACCGAAGCCGAGCGCCTGCTGCGCACCGCGGTGCAGTACCCCGAGGACCACGAGCCGCTGCTCCTCCAGGCCGCCGCCCATCTGGAACTCGCCGGTGACCGCGCCCGCGCCACGACGCTCTACGGCGAGCTGCTCAGCGACCCCGGCACCGAGCACCCCCACCTGGTGAAGGCGCTGAACGCCGCCAACCTGTGGGAGTACGGCCACGAGGCCGAGGCCCGCGCGATCATCGACGGAATCCGCGCGGCGGGCCCGCTGGACGCGGCCCCCTGGGAGATCGCGGCGGAGACCCTGGAGGCCCACGACGAGCTCGAAGCGGCCCACGACTACTTCTCCACCGCCCTCACACTGCTCATCGCGCCGGGCGAGGAAGTGCCGTACGCCACCCAGTCGTTGCTGACCGGCCGGCACCGGGTACGCCGCTTGATGGGCGTCCGGCACGACGCGTGGGACGAACTGGCCGACACCCTGCACACGGCGGCCGTCCCGCTGGACGAACTCCACGACCCGAAGCGGCTGTGGGCACTGGGCTCCTCCGACCCGGGCGAGCTGCGCGCCGAGATCACCCGCCTCCGCGCGGAACTGGGCACGTACCGCACGGCCCTGTCCCGCCCGTTCCCGGTCGCGGTGCTGCACTGGCCGCAGACCGAGCTGGACGAGCTCCTCACCGCCTATCCGGGCCTCGGCAGCGAGTACACCTCCCACCCGGACCACCTGGCCCGTCTGGAGACGGCCCTGCGCGATCTCCATGCGACGGGCACCCCGAACCTCGGCATCGTCACGGGCACGGTCCCGTCGTACGAGGCGTTCGCCGCCTCGGAGGCCGCCTCCCCGTCCGACCCGGACCTGCTCCCCCAGTACGCCACGACCCTCGCCGCCCGGGGCCGCGCCGTCCCGTGGCCCCCGGCGAGGAGCGCGGCCTGCTGGTGCGGCACGGGCCGCCCGTACCGCGACTGCCACGGAGGCGCACTGTAGGGAAGGCCCGGCGGGACCGCGCAGATATCCGGATGCCGGGGCGCGGGCGCCCTGTGTACGGTTCCGCCATGCCTGGACTGCCTGGACTGCCTGGAGTACCGAAACGGCCTGAACCGCCCAACTCGCCCAACCCGCCCAACTCACCTGACTCGCCCCGCCTCCAGCGCCTGCGCGCCGACCACGCCCCGGCGCTCCTCGCGTTCGAGCAGGAGAACCGCGCGTTCTTCGCGGCCTCGGTGCCGGACCGCGGGGACGAGTACTTCGCCCGCTTCGCCGCCCGCCACGAGGCCCTGCTCACCGAGCAGGCGGCCGGCATCTGCCACTTCCACCTCCTGGTGGCGGAGGACGGCGAGATCCTGGGCCGCTTCAACCTGATGGACGCGGAGAACGGCACGGCCGAACTGGGCTTCCGCCTGGCCGAGAAGGCGACGGGCCGCGGCCTGGCGACGGCGGCGGTGCGCCAGATCTTCCGGCTGTGCGAGACGACGTACACCGTGACCACACTCCACGCGTCGGCCGCCGTCACGAACACCGCCTCCCGCGCGGTCCTGACCCGTACGGGCTTCGTCCCGACGGGCAGGGAAGTGACACTGAGTGGAAAGCCGGGGCTCGAGTACGTACGGGAACTGCCTGACCGGACGGATGACAGCGCGGGCGGCTAGCCGGCGACCGGCCTGCGCGCGGACGGACACACCGGGCCCAACGCACGGGGTGCGAACGGCAGCCCCGGCGCCGCAGCCATCCGCTTCGAGGGGCGACAACTCATCCGGGCGGCGTGAGCGTCTTCAGCGTTCCTGCCGCTCAGGGCGCCACTCGTACCGAACATCCGGCTCACGTTCCTCGTTGCGTTCACCGTCGGTGCTCTCCGCAGCGACAAAGCCGTGCCGTTGGTAGAAACGACGCGCCGGCTTGTTGACCTGGAACGTCCACAGTGCCAACCCGCCCGGACGCCGCTGCTTCGCCAGGTCCACGAGGCGGCCCCCGATGCCCTGGCCCTGCCACACCGGATCGATATAGAGCTGGTCCAGCTCTTCGTCGTCCAGCACCATCAAGGCGACCACCGAACCATCGACCGTGGCCACCCACGTCTCCTCGCCGGGCACGACCACTTCCCGGAACCAGGAGCGGACCTGGTCGTCCGTATGGGCCCGGCGCACGCCCGGAAGCGCCGCCGCGAAGGAGCGCAGCCACACCTCGGCCACCGCGCCGGCATCGGAGTCGACCGCGCGGCGGATGACAAGGTTGTTGATCTCCACAGCTACGCATGCTCGCAGACACAGGTTGCGACCGCATCCGAGTTCTCCCCGGTGGCCGTCAAGTTCCTCACCCGCAAGCCCAAACCACGCAATTGCGTCGTGCCGTATTGCTGGGCAGGCTCGCCCTCGCCCTAGCCGCCTTCCAAGCAGCCCGCCCCTCGGCGTGACCGTGCTCATCCTTCTCACGGTCCGGCCGAATCAACCGGAGTGCCGGGCCTGGCTCGGGGTGGGCTGGTCTCAGCCGCGGGTAGGACGTGTCAGTCCTCCTTGATACAACTGCGTACATAGGTATCGCAATGAGGGGGACTCGGCCATGCCCAGCCACGCTTCAGAGGTAGCGGCACCAGCTGCCGGTCTGTACGAAACGTTGATCACCCGACGCCTCGAAGAGCGTATGAAGCAGCTCGACGCTGCGGGCTGGCGCGCAATCGATCAAGTTGTGGGAGACAACTCAACGCCCCACGTCCTGACCCGCCATATCGCGGCCACCGTGCGCCGAGTGCTTCAGGGGCTGACACCGCCAGAGCAGGTGCTTGCCGCCAACCACATCCTGGAATCCCTCAATACCCTTGAAGGCGCCACCGAATGGGTCGACTTGGTAGTCGAGGGACCGCGGCAGCTTCTTGCGGTTGCGGAGCAGGAAGCACCGGGTGTCTACGCCATCCGCCCTGCCACCCCACTCTCCGAGACTGCGCTCATCACTAACTCGCCCGAAGACCCCAGCCTGGGCTTCGAGCTACGAGCTGAACTGGCGACAGCTGACCGTGTGGACCTGCTGTGCGCCTTCGTAAAGTGGCACGGCCTCCGCGTACTCGAACAATCACTAACTTCCGCTCGCGCCCGCGGCGTCCCCATCAGGGTCCTCACGACGACGTACATCGGAGCCACCGAACGCCGGGCGCTCGACCGGCTGGTTCGCGAGTTTGGCGCTGAAGTGAAGGTCAATTACGAGCTCCGCTCGACCCGCCTGCACGCCAAGGCATGGCTCTTCCGCCGCGAAAGCGGCTTTGACACCGCGTACGTCGGCAGCTCCAACCTGTCCAAGGCTGCGCTCCTCGACGGCCTCGAATGGAACGTGCGTCTTTCGTCGATCGCCACACCCTCGGTCCTTCGCAAGTTCGAGGCAACCTTCGACGCCTACTGGAGCGAGCGCTCCTTCGAGACGTACAGCCCCGATAGTGACGCCCAGCGACTGGATGAAGCCCTCTCTCACGCAAGTGGAACCTCCGGTCCGCAGGGGCGCAATGTCATCACGCTCTCTGGGCTAGAAGTCCACCCCTACCCACACCAACGCGACATGCTGGAACGCCTCGAAGTCGAGCGGGCTGTCCACGGGCGGAAGCGGAATCTCCTCGTCGCCGCCACTGGCACGGGCAAGACGGTGATGGCAGCACTGGACTATAAGCACCTTCGGCAGAAGCTCGGACGCGACCCTCGCCTGCTTTTCGTGGCCCATCGCAAGGAGATCCTGGAGCAGTCGCTTCGCGTCTACCAGGACGTGTTGGTCGACGCGAACTTCGGCGAGCTCTTCCACAGCGGTCGAGTACCAGCCGACTGGGACCACGTATTCGCGAGTGTCCAGTCACTCAACGCACGCGCTCTGGAGCGCCTGGCCCCAGACCACTTCGATGTCATCGTGATCGATGAGTTCCACCACGGCACGTCGCCGACCTATCGACGGATCATCGACCACTTCACCCCAAAGGAGTTGCTCGGCCTCACCGCCACCCCCGAGCGGATGGACGGTCTGAACGTTCAAGATGCGTTCTTCGACGGTCGGATCGCCGCCGAGATGCGACTCTGGGAAGCCCTTGAGAACGAGTTGCTGAGTCCATTCCATTATTTTGGCGTCACAGACAGCACTGACATGAGTGCCATCACGTGGAAGCGGGGGGCGTATGACGTGGCCGCTCTCGGCCACCTCTTCACGGGCAACGACGCCCGAGCCCGGCTCGTCGTCAAAGCCGTGCAGGACAAGGTCACCGACCCCGGGTCGATGCGCGCTCTGGGTTTCTGCGTCTCGGTGGCGCACGCCCACTTCATGGCCGACTACTTCCGACTCGCAGGCCTCAACGCCGTAGCTCTGTCCGGTGAATCGTCACCGCACGAGCGTAAGTCCGCGCTCGACGAGCTGCGCGCTGGCACTCTCCAGGTCATCTTCTCCGTGGACCTGTTCAACGAAGGCCTCGACATCCCTGATGTCGACACTCTGCTCCTGCTCCGGCCGACCTCAAGCGCCACGGTCTTCCTTCAGCAGCTGGGACGCGGGCTACGCCGCACGGAGGACAAGGCTGTTCTCACTGTCCTCGACTTCATCGGACAGCACCGCAAGGAATTCCGCTTCGAGGACCAGTTCCGCGCCCTCACCAACCTGACGCGGAACCGACTGCTGACAAACATCGAGCAGGACTTCCCCCAGCTCCCCTCCGGCTGCCAGATCATCCTTGAGCCCAAGGCGAAGGCGATGATCATCGACAACATCCGGAACCAGATCGGCGTCAACGTCACTCAGCTCGCTCGCGAGGTAGCCGCGTATGCAGAGCCAAGGCTTGCGAACTATCTCGAGGAGAGCGGTCGAGAGGTCAAAGAGCTCTACCGTGGGAGCGGGAACTCATGGACGGGCCTTCTCCGCCGCGCCAACCTCCTCGGTCCGACCGGACCCGATGGTGAGGCAGCGCTACTGAAACGAGTATCAGCGTTCCTCCACGTCGACGACCCGACCCGTGTCTCGGCGTACACCAAGCTCCTCAGTGACGACGCCCCCACGTACGACCAATTGACCGCCCAAGAACAGCTGTACGCCCACATGTTCTTCTTCTCCCTGTGGCCCTTGGGCGGCGACTTCACGAGCTATCAGCAGGGCTTCGACACCCTGCGAACCCAGCACGCCTTCCGGGACGAGCTCCGCCAGGTCCTGGCTCATGCCCTCAACCAGGCCGACCACCTCCCGATCCCGCTCCTCGGCACGCACGCCGGCCTGCCACTGTCCGTCCACGCCTCATACAGCCGCGAAGAAATCCTCCCCGCGCTGGGCCAGTCCACTGTGGACAGCTTCATGCCTGGGCACTTCCGCGAGGGCGTGAAGTGGTGCGAGAGCATCCAGACGGATGCTCTCCTCATCACTCTAGAAAAAGACGAAAAGGACTTCTCCCCAGAGACGCGCTACAAGGACTACGCCTTGAACGAGTCCCTGTTCCACTGGGAGTCACAGAATCAGACGTCGGAGACGTCTCCCACGGGCCGTCGCTACCAGACCCACAAGGAGAGCGGATCTCATGTGCTGCTCTTCGTGCGTCGCTACAAGAAGACAGACATCGGCGGCCCACAGCCATGGATGCTGCTGGGACCCGCCGAGTACGTCGGGCACAAGGGGAGCAAGCCCATGGGCATCACTTGGACGCTCCGACACGAGATGCCAGCTGACGTGTTGACATACTCAGCGATTGCTGCTGGCTGACCCGGATGCCCCCACCCATACTTTCAGTCCTGAATGTCCTGCACGACCGTGGCGATCTCTCCCACCAGAGCACTACCGACTTCGATCGACTCTCGCACAACCGGAACACCCGCATTAAATACGGCACACAAGGCAATCAAGGAAAGAAAGGCACGCTTCCACTTTCCCGCCGTTTCCGGATTCCGGTTCCTGACAACCGTGCTTGCCTGCGCAAGCGAACCAATCACGCGGCTCGCTTCCCCCGAGATCCTCGCCTCACCAAATAGGTCAACGTGCTCAATAAGCCACACAACATGCCTCAGTTGCGAAATCAGTTGGCCCTTCACAGACTCACTGAGGTCCGCATCATCCAAACCTAGAATGAGCTCCACCCATTCTTGACACTGCTGCGATATTCCACTCAAGTCAGCTCCTACCGGAGCACCCTCGGAGCCCGCAAGATTGCCCGAAATGATGTCGGCAGCAGACTCAAGATGATCAAGTAGGTCGATACCTACGATTTGGATTGAGGCGCGTCCATTGTCAGCCCAATTAACCTTGGGTTGAATCACAGCACTCCACCACGCCGGCACGTACCTCATAAATCGATCACGAGATCGCTCCGGAAGAACCTGCAGTTGCTGAACCGTAAGCGACAACAGATTCACCACCTCTGCATGCCTTTTACTAAACTCCGCAGATTCCCAGTCCGCCCCAAGCGCCGCCACCCAGCCTTCGGCGTATTGCCCCTGTCCTGAATCACGAACTCGGGTCAATATGGCGTGCAGATGATGTGGGGCTGTGTTCTGGATCATAGGAATCCACCGTTGTCCGTTCGCGTCAGGAGAGGGCTGGGGCCCAAGCCAATCCAAAACCTAGCATCTGGGCTCTACCACCGAAGCACTTCTCCGCAAAATGGGATGTCTGTACACGAATCCAGACGGTCACACCTGGCCGCCCACCCGCGGATTGGCCCCTCTGTCGACGCACCTCCGCATCAAAGCTATCGTCGGGCGAAGGCGTTGGCTCATGAGGGGGCATTCATGGCAATCATCAAGCAAGCAGCTCGGCAGACTCTCGGACAACTCATCGGGGCAAACAATCCCGCCGTAACCGTTCCCGATGACAGCCAGAGGCAGTACGCGTGGACGAAAAAGGAGGTGGACATCTATTGGTCAGATATCAAAAAGTTCAAAGCAGCTCGGGATAGCGGAAAAGACTCCGCCTCAGAGTACTTCATCGGACCAATCGTAACGATTACTGACAAAAAAGTCAGCACAAGATCGCTCCTCGATGGACAGCAACGCCTAACGACCTCCACGATTCTTATCGCTGCGATTCGCGACGCACTGTGGAATATGGGTTCAGTGGAGGGCCCCTCAACTGCGAATAACTTGCATCGCGACTATATCGCCCGAAAAGCCGGGCGCCGCGAGCCAATGGAATATTTTCTGGTTCTTTCGCTGTTCGACCGGGACTTTTTTCGCGACTACATCCAAGACTGGAACGAGTCGACAGGAAGGTGCGCGGGGATCGAGCGAGCCACTCGGCCATCACATAAATTGATCAGCGAAGCCTACACTAACTTTGCGAGCAAAATCTCAGCAGAGCTCTCTTCCTGTTCTGATGAAGAAGAGAAACTCGACTGGCTCGATGGCCTTCGAGAATGCCTAATAAATGGCCTAGTGTTCGTGGAGATTCAGACTCCGACCTCCAGCGATGCCAACGAGGTTTTCGAGACCATTAATTCACGCGGAAAAGATCTCTCTACTGTTGATCTCGTACGCAATTTCTTGATGGAGAAGAGCAATAGTGACATCGAGAAGCAGCGGGTAAATGATGCATGGCGGGTAATCCTGGACGGCTTCGAGAAGCGCGAAGAGATCGAAAGATTTTTGCGTCATTTTTGGGTATCCCGACACGGAGACGTGAAATCTCACAGCCTATATTCGACCATTAGGCAGAATCTGAGCCACCATTTTAATAGGATCCCCCAAATATACGGGGTGGGATCTTTCGCCGCTGAACTTGAATCCGCCTCCAATCGCTACATAGACCTCATTAATTGCAACACAGGGGACGTCGATTTCGACGTTTCACTGTCTGAAATCAGAAGCCTCAACGCAGACGCCCTCTACCCACTACTGCTCGCCGCATCAGAAAAAACGAGTTACACGCAATTGCAGGACCTGATTGACGCCTCGATAAGCTACTACGTTCGCTGGACTGTCGTGGGTCGTCGCGAATCCACCCTCCTCGAAGAGAATATTTTTGGCGTAGCCAAAGGCCTAACCGCTGGCACGCAGATAAGTTCCGCCACTCGTCAAATATGCGACTGGATTCCAGATGATGAAGCTTTCCATGCCGACTTCATGGAAGCTTCCACCCCGAAATCCTCGCAATCAAGGTACCTGCTCGGAAAGATTGAAGCGTCTTTGCGAAGTGCTGCCGGCGTCGACGAAGTAGTCGTTGCCAATTCATCTATAGTGCACGTAGAGCACATCTACCCTCAGAAACCCAGTGCGGAATGGCGAATCGACGAACACGACACTTGGGTAAATCGAATCGGAAATTTGACCCTCCTGAACGGAAGAAAAAACCAGCCAATATCGAACCTTCCCTATTCTCAAAAATCCTCCATATACGATGAATCCGTCCTGCTCGTAACGGCGGAAACAGGGACGTCTCGAATTTGGAGCCCCGAAATGGATTGGTGGCGAGTCGAAGGGATCACCGAGAGGCAAAGGGATCTAGCGGACCTCGCATTGCCTATTTGGCCTAGTGGAAAACATTGGACTTAGGCAACGCATCGATTTTGAGCGCGTTGGGCAAATCTTGAACTGGTCGTGTCCTGTGACGTGGTGTAAGCGATCACTTCGCTGTGTCGGGCACGACGTTGGGACTGTCCGGATCGCCCCAGTCCGCGCCATCGCTAAGGCGGCGGAGCTAAGGGCTGTCCCGTAATCCCTAGCGGACGCAGGACGCCAGGGATTACGGGACAGCCCTTAGGAAGTTGAGAGTGAAGTGGACGCGATGGGCGCTGCTTCGGGCGCGAGCGCGCGTACAGATCACTCTCAACTCTGTGCTGCCACCCGACACTCAAACGACAAAGTTGGACCCGGACATGCCGCCGGGCGACCGCTGGCGAGGTGGTGGACGGTTAGCCGCGAAATTAGGCAGGCCGCGCACCAACCGGCTTCAGGCAGACACTGGGACCCCACGACTCCATAGCTCCTCCGCATGTTCGGAGAACCGGTCAAACATCCCGCCATCCCCCTGTCGTCGAAGGTGGAGCAACGGTGAATCGTGCCCGACAAGCCGCGCAAGGTGCGGAGTGACCATCGCCTGCTGGTCGAAGCGGAAGACCGACAGAGACACGTGATTGGCAGCGTCCTCATGGCTGCTAAAACGGGCCTCCACGCCGCTGACAGCTCCCAGACGACCCAAGTGCTCGAGGGTGATCCGGACGCGTGTGGAGACGCTCAGGGCGACGTCTTCGACTATCTCGCGCTGGCGGGTTACCGCACCGTCCGGATCACCCAGCAGGAACCGGACGCGGCAACCAGTGTCGATTTTTCTGCGAAGGGTCTCAACGAAGGCAGGCTGCTCAAGCCAGAGGAAGTAGTTCGTGTATCCGGCCAGGTAGATCTGCTCCGTAGCCCCTTCGACCAAATCACCCCACACGGTCGAAGGACACGCGGATCGGTAAGGATAGGACTGAACAAGCTCCCGGTCATGGCCCGATTTCACCCGCTCCTGCACAGCCTTCGGCCAGATCATCTGTTCATCCACCTTCAGTGCCTGACAGGCGTCAGTACGGTTCCTTGCGTGGGGTACCAACTCGGCGTCAGCCAGCCATCGTTCTACAGTCTTCGGCGCTACTCCGATGCGAGCAGCAAGCCTGCGCGGCGAGAACCGCGCATCCGACATAGCCGATCGTAGTGCGGCGTTCAAGACTTCTCCCTGCGACGTTTGGGCCTTCTTGGACCGTAGCGACAGTGCGCCCAACTGTCGCTGCACTTCGCAGAGATACGTCCCATAGGGGCGATCACCCTTGCCACCATGAAGACCCCAACGTCGGCAATCGCCCAAACCTTCGACCTCGCCATCCCACCCGCACCACCTGCACCGACCCGCGACTGCAGCATCTGCACCGACCTGGCCGAGCAACGTCGAGCTGCCAGAAGCACGGGCGACTACTCGCGCGCTACCGACGCTTCCGTAGGGATCCGCAGGCACCCTCACGCGCCCCGAGGGGTCCAGTGACCGCCCTCGGCCTCCCCCAGTGGCGAGACAACTACGCTGCCGCCCTGGTGGCAAGTGAAGGGCTAAGGACAGCGCTCGCAAGGATGGGCATCCCAGAACACAACTACCGCAGCATCCGACCGGCGATGACCTCAACGGGTAGACCGTACGTCTACCTCGGAATCCTGAACGCAGGAGCCGTCGAGGCAATCACCACGGTGCTGCTGCGTGAACTTGCCGGACCGGGTCTCCGCGAGGAACGAGACGCTGATGCAGTTGCCGAGCCGACTCGGCCATCCGCCTGACCGTCCGGTAGTTTCAAGAGGACAAGTCGTTGCGTTCGGATGGACGGAAGTCGCTGCCCGACGTTGTACCAGGTGTGATCTCGGTTGCCGTCAAGGGCGAAAGGGGATTCGCCCTCCGCCATGTCCCCTGTGCGAGGGAGCCCATCTCTCCGTACGTACTGTGGGAGCGTCGTGCCTGCCGTGGTCGGTCATGGCCCTCCTCGGCTGGAACCCACCGCGATGACCTTCCGTGGCCGCTCGGCTTGCCCCACGAGGGTGGCGAGCGGCCGGTGCCGGGGCGCGTAGAGGCGCCCCGGCAGCTTCCTGACGGGGTCAGGTCGTCGTCGACTTCTTCGGCTTCTTCCCGGTCGAGGGCCTTTCGCGGAGGGCATCGACAACCGCACGCTCCAGGACCGCCGACTTGCTGAGCAGGCTGCCCTTCTTGCCCATGTCGGTGTCCTTGAAGAGATAGGTCCGGGCCCCCTGGTACTCCAGGGTGGTCGAGTCGAAGATCCAGGCGGCGCGCCAACCGGTCCGGGCGTCGTCCCGGGCCACGCCGATCCCGTGCCGACCTGCCGCGTCCACCGCGTCGGAGTCCACGCTCACACCGGGGATCTTCGCCGCAGCCTTGTAGAGCGCGGCCGCGGTCTTCGGCGGCATCACCGTCTCCATCAGCAGCTCACCGATGGCGTCGAAGGCGTCCTGGGCCTGGTCACGCTCCCCGGCAGGGGTGTCGCGCGCGTCCTGGTCCCGGGTGATCTCGCTGGTGAGCCGCCGGAGCAGGACGTCGGGGTCGGTGGGCAGCTTGGCCAGCCAGGCGTACGTCGGCCGGTTGAGGCCCTCCGGATAGCCGACAGGGGTCTCACCGTCCGGGACCCCGACGGTGATCGGGTAGTACCTGCCGTCCTGGTGGATCAGGCCCTCATCGACCACCGGCCCCGGCTGCTGCGACATCCAGACCTCGCGCTCCCCGGGTTTGCCCAGCTTCGCCGGGCCGCCGTATTCGCCCTCGTTCCCGGCCTGCAGTGTCCTGACGTACACGAACTGGTCGCCGGTGACCGTCTGTTCGTCGCTCTTCTCGGCGACCGAGGCGATCCGGTCGAGCAGCACGGCGGCGCCACGCGGGGCCGCGGCCTCGGTGGCCGTGCTCGCGGCGGACGGTGCCGGAGTGCTGTCCTGGCCGGTCGCCGCGAGCGTGGTCAGCAGCACCCCGCCCAGGGCCAGCCCGGCGGCGGGCAACAGGACGGCGGGGCGCAGGAGGCGGGGGCGCGGGCGGGCGGTTGCGCGGTCGCCGTCCTGGTCGATCAGATGCATCAGGGTGTCCTTGTGGTGGAGATGACGGCCCGGGGGCAGGTCCCGTTCGGCCGGGGCCGGCAACAGCCGGGCCAGTTCCTCGTGTTCGGCCTGCTCGGGGCCGGAGGTTCGGTCGTTCATCGGGCTTCCTCCTGGATGGGCAGGGCCACGAACGCGGCCCTGCTCTCTACCTCTCCGCGGCGGGGGCGGGGTTCCGTCCCGGACCTGACCGTCTCCTCTGGTCGCGCTTCGGGCCCGGACCCGGCCGGTGTGCGGCGCAGCTGCTCGTCGGTGAGCCGTCGCAGCCGGTTACGGGCGCGGGACAGCCGCGACCGTACGGTGCCCACCGGGACGCCCAGGGCCTCGGCGGCCTCGGCATAGTCCAGCCCGGACCAGACGCAGAGGGCCAGCACCTCGCGTTCCTGCCGGCGGAGTCCCGTCATCGCCTGTCGGACCGCGTCGAGCCGTCGTGTGTCGTCGATGCGTCCGGCCGTGGCGTCCGCGATGTCCGCCACCGGTTCCGGGTCGGGGCGGCGGGCCAGGAAGGCCAGGCGCCGCCCGGTACCTCGGTTTGCGTTGCGTGCCTTGTTCGTGGCGATGCCGAGCAGCCATGGCCGCAGCGAGTCGCCCTCCGGCTCGACGGCCCGACGGGTGCGCCAGGCGGCCAGGAAGGTCTCGGAGAGAACCTCCTCGGCCGTCGACCAGTTGCCCGTCAGCCGGTAGGCGTGGTTGTAGACCGCCCGCGCGTACTCCTCGTAGAGCGCGGCGAACGCCTCGCGGTCACCCGCCCTGATTCGTGCACGCATGCGCTCCCGATCTCCCTGTTCAGTACACCTCACACCCCGTACCTCTCCGGCCGGACCGGGGGGTTCCCGTGACCCGCGCCACATCACGGGATCGTCCGCAGGACGCTAGGCGGGCTGCGGGGCGGACGTTTCCGGGCCGGACGGTCCCGAGGCGGCTGTTTCCGAGGCGGCTGTTTCCGGGGCTGCTGTTTCCGGGGCGGCCGCGACGTTGCGGGTCTCGCGCATGATCAGCAAGCCGTTGACCACCATCAGCGTCGCGGTCAGGCCGTGGACGCCGAGCGCGGTGGCCACGGAGCCGTGGTGGGCCAGCACGTTGGTCATGTCGCCGTACGCGGCGAGTGCTTCCACCAGCAGCACCCAGCCCAGCGCCCGGCGGTGACCCGTCACCAGCAGGATGCCCAGAACCAGGGCCAGGACGACGTCGCGGATGCCCTTGATGACCAGGAAGCCCTCGCCGTCGCCGGACGGCCAGGTCGGCAGGCCGAAGCCCGGAGCCGTCGTCTCCGGGCTCACGATGTACTCCGTCCCGAACCAGAGGATGAAGAGGATGAAGGCGGCGGCCAGGACTGTGTTGATCTTCCTCAATGACATTGTTCTTCTCCATGCGAGTCTTCGTCGGCTTGTGGGCCGCGTGGGCCTTGCCGATTCGTTTGGGGCCCGATCAGGCCGCGTGGACGCGGCCGGTCGAGGGACGCGGCTTGCCGGGATCGCAGTCGTGGGATCCGGGCGGCAGCCGCATTCCCGGGCGTCGGGAGCTCGGTGGCCCGACGTCGCCCGGGGAGCTAGGACCGTGGGACGCCGGCGCGGGGTCGGCCCCGCGGGGTCGGCCCGCGGGCTCAGACGAGGGCGGCTACGAGCAAGGTGAAGGCGGCGATGATGACGGCGACGCGGACGTAGTGGAAGCGTTCCCAACGGCGCAACTGCTGCTTCCAGTCGGCGGGCCGGTTCTCAGGGGTCCACGTCTTGTTCAGGTTGTTGATCGGGACGAGCAGCAGGATCGACATGACCACGCTGAGCATCAGCAGCACGCCGGCGGTGACGGTGAGCCCGTTGCCGCGGTGGTGCCATCCGGCGATGGCCCAGAGCACGACGAGGACGAGCGAGCCGATGTACCAGAACGGCATCACGGCGCCGAGCATCCGTCCCCCGTGGGCATGGCCGAGTTGACCGCTGTCTTCGGGGAGTGCGTTGAGGATCCGGTTCACGACGAAGAGGACGGAGAACTCCACCCCCACCATCACGCCGACGATCACGGTGGTGACTACCTCGAGTGCGTTGAACATGATGCCCCCCGACATCTAGCGCTGACAGGTGATGAGGCAACGCTAGTACTACTTTCGCTCGATTGTCTAGCGGTGCTAGGATCGATGCATGTCGGTAAAGGAACGCAAGGAGCGCGAACGGGCGGAGCGCGAGCGCCTCATCGTGTCGACAGCCCGCGAACTCGCCGAGCAGCAGGGCTGGGACGCGGTCACCACCCGTCGGCTCGCCGAGCGCATCGAATACAGCCAGCCCGTCCTCTACAGCCACTTCCGCGGCAAGCGCGAGATCATCGGCGCCGTCGCCCTGGAGGGCGCCGCCGAGCTGGCCGCGGAGGTGCGTGCCGCGGCCTCCGGAGCGAACGGGCCGCGTGAGCGGGTCGCCGCCCTCGCCCGCGCGTACCTCCACTTCGCCGAGCACAACCCGGCCGTCTACGACGCCTTGTTCCAGCTCGACGGTGGCCTGGCGTACGCACAGGAGGACACCCCCGAGCCGCTGAAGGACGCCTTCGCCGCGCTGCTCGAAAGCCTCACCGATGCCGCCGGCGACGGCGTCCACCCGGCGCTGTTCACCGAGGTGTTCTGGGCATCCCTGCACGGCCTCGCGACCCTGACGCGAGCGGGCCGCCTGCTGCCCGAGGACGCCGGGGTGAGGGTGGAACTGCTGGTGGACCGGCTCGCCGTGGTCTGACACACCGTTCCGGCGTGCACGCGGTCGGGACCCTCAGGCCCGGCCGCCGCCCGCCCGACCGCCGCTCGCCTCCAGGCCTGCCCGCCTGCCCGCGGCAACGCTGCGGGTCAAGACACCTAGTAGCCGCCGTCGTCCGCGCGCTCGTCCTCAGGGGTACGTCGTATGCGCCACGCGGCGAAAGCGGCCCCGAGGACCCCGCCCACGAGAGCAGCCACCCCTCCCCCCACGTCGCTGTGCGAGAGACCCGCGACGAGCAGGCCGGCCAAGGTGGCTCCGACCAGCAGGTACATGACGACGATGAACCCCGCAGCAAGGCGCCTGTCCCGCAGCGGTGGTATGCCCCCGCTCACCTGCTCGCCCTCCTGGCGATGCCTGCGCTGCTCGCAGCATCAGTCCCCTGGCGTACAGGGGCAGGCCCGGCGGGAACGTTCATGTGCGTGAAGTGCGAGGTACGGCGGCGGCATCCGTGCATGAGGTCCTCGATTCATCCCAGGAGGTTCTCCTGCGTGTCGTATGTCCCTGAGCGGCCGCGCCAACCGGAAACGAAGGCACCTGGGGCGCATCGGTTGACCTACTGGCAGCCCCGCCGCACCCAGGCAACCCAGGCACAGGAATAGGCCCCGGCACGGCATAGGTCCCGCCTCGCCGAGGTCGAGGCGGGACCAAGCGATGAGTTCCGGCAGGAAGAAGGGTCTCCTTGGGGGACGTGCTCACGGAGTGCCAGTGGTGGTGGCGCCGCCCGGCCCCGACTCGGGGCACGTACGCACTCGACCGAGCCTGATGCCCCGTAAGGAGATGCCAACGTGAGCGACATCGTGGTCCAGAAGATCGTCCGGCCTGAGCGTGCACTGTCGGGCTCATGGCTGGAGGTGATCGCGTCGAATCTCGACTACCACCGCGCGACCTTCCTGTGGAAGTGCGAGGGTCTCTCGGACGCACAACTGCGGCTGCGTCCCGTGCAGTCATCGGCGTTGACGCTGCTGGGGCTCATGCGCCATCTACAGGGTGTTGAACGTGCCTGGTTCCAGGGGGCGTTGGCCGGTACGGCACCTGACTTCTTCTCCTATCGGACCTACGTCACGGCCGACGGTGGCGAGTGGTACGACGAGTCGGACGCCACACCGGCCGAGGGCGTCTACGAGGACTACCTCAAGGCATGCGAGGAGTCACGGCAGGTATTCGAAACGGTGACCGCCGACCTCTCGCGCCGCGTGCCGAACCCGGAATTCGGCGACACCGATGTGCGGTTCATCCTGGAGCACGTGATCGAGGAGTACGCCCGCCACGTCGGCCATGCCGATCTGCTCCGCGAGGCCATCGACGGCGTCACCGGCGAGTAGTCGATCGCAGCGCGTCCACGGACAGGCTCGGCCACCTCCGTATCCCAACGGCTTGAGTAGCCGAAACCACAGCCGAGCCAAAGCCAAAGCCAAATCACCAGCATTGGCACCGGCACCAGTTGTCATGAAAGACCGAGACAACCCACACACGATCCTCACATTAGTCATAAGATCTCCCCTGATCTGATCTGACCCCTGAGGTGGCGCACACCCAGGTGTCGAGAACAAGAACCAGGGGGTGGCATGTCTCTTCGGTATGCGCTGAGGTCTGCAAGGTCCAGCGGCGTCCAGGGCGCGAAGTACAGAGGGAGGGGCCGCAGGGGCTACGGGGGGCTGTTGGTCGGGCTCGTCGCCCTCTCCGTCAGCCTCTCGGCGTGCTCCGACGGGGACCAGACCACATCTTCGGCTTCGGCGAGCACATCGGCTTCGGCCTCCGTCACGGCCTCGGAGACACCGTCCGCCACGGCCTCGGCATCCCCGGCCGTCATCGCCGCCTCCTCGGCATCCCCCTCCGCGAGCCCCTCGAAGAAGCCGGTCGTCAAGGAGACGGTGAGCAGCTACACCGGCTGGAACCTCCAGAAGGCCGTGGCCGACGCGCGCAGTCACCACGTCAAGACGGTCTCGTACGCGGACGCGAGCGAGCTGGGGCGTTCCGTGGTGCACACCTACAACTGGAAGGTGTGCTCGCAGAGGCCGTCCGCCGGCACCTACAGCACCAGCACCGAACTCGCGCTCAAAATAGTCGAGGCCGACGAGTCATGCGCGAACCCGCCGCGCGCCTCGTCCGGCAGTACGTCAAGTACGTCCGGCGGTGGCGGATCGTCCTCGGCCGGCAGCTCCGGCTCCACCTCGGGTGGGAGTACGTCGACCGGTGGCAGCTCCACCAAGACGAAGGTGTGCAGTATCCGGTCCAACGCCGGCAACTGCTACCGCGCAGGGCAGTTCTGCCGCAACGCCGACGTGGGCGCGACGACCACGGACGCGGCCGGGCGTGCGATCACGTGCGGCTTCAAGTCGAACGCGAACCGGTGGCACTACTGACCCTCCGGCCACGCGACCGGCACGATCGGCTCCGCGCCACCGGCTCGGAGCCGCCCTCTCGAACCGAAGCGTCCTGTCCCCGGAACCACGGGGGCAGGGCGCTTTTGCATGGGCGCCCCTGCGGAGCCGGACCAGCCGGGTCGCAGGCGACGTACGAGCTGCACGGGACCTGCACCCTGCGACCCCGCGACCCGCGCCCGCGACCAGCGACCAGCGACCAGCAAGACGTACGGGCCGGCCGTGCCCGGACACCTGCGGAAAGTGTCACGTTCGCGGGCCCGCCGGTGTCTTCATGCCGAACAGCCAGGCGCACGAACCCACTGAGGAGAAGACGATGGCACTCCGCATTCCGAAGGCCGAGCTCAGCACCGAGATGAGCGAGAGCATGATCAGGCAGCTCGGTGCCGTCGCCGAGCCCGTCGAGGTGGTGTGGCACAACCCCGAAGTCGCCACCGCCAACCTGGAGTTCTCGGCCAGGCTGGCCGAGTGGGACGCGGCCGACGCGAGCCTCAAGTCGTTCGCGCACATGGCCGTCGCCTCCCAGGTCGGCTGCGGCTGGTGCCTCGACGTCGGCTACTTCCAGGCTCAGAACCAGAAGCTGGACCTGTCCAAGGCGAGCCAGGTGCCCCGCTGGCGGGAATCGGAGGTGTTCACGCCGTTGGAGCGGGACGTCCTGGGGTACGCCGAAGCCATGACGAACACGCCGCCGACCGTCACGGACGAGCTGTACGCGGGCCTGCTGGACCGGCTCGGTGCTGCGGCGATGGTCGAGCTCACCGCGTACATCGCCTTCGTGAACATGGCGACCAGGAACAACAACGCGAACGGCGTCTCGTCCCAGGGGTTCTCCGACGCCTGTGAGATCCCCCTGGCCGCGCGCCCCCAGGACTCCGGCGTGGCATCGACATCATGACGGCCGAGGACCCGTTCGTCGCCCATCGCGGTCTGCTGTTCACCGTCGCGTACGAGATGCTCGGGTCGGCGGCCGACGCGGAGGACGTGCTCCAGGAGTCCTGGCTGCGGTGGGCCGATGTCGACCGGTCGCAGGTGCGCGAGCCGCGGGCGTACCTCGTCAGAACCGTCACCAGGCAGGCTCTCAACCGTCTGCGGTCCCTGTCGCGCAGCCGGGAGGACTACGTGGGCGAGTGGCTCCCGGAACCGCTGCTGACCAGCCCCGACGTCGCCGAGGACGTCGAACTCGCCGAGAGCGTCTCGATCGCGATGCTGACCGTCCTCGAAACGCTCGGACCGACCGAGCGGGCGGTGTTCGTGCTCCGCGAGGTCTTCGAGATGCCGTACGGGGAGATCGCCGAGGCCATCGGGAAGTCCGCGGCCACGGTGCGCCAGATCGCGCGCCGGGCCCGCGAGCACGTGGCGACCCGGCGGCCGCGCGTACAGGTGGGCCGGGCGGAGCAGCAGGCCGTGGTGGAGCGTTTCCTGCTCGCGCTGCGCACGGGGCAGTTGCAGGAGCTGCTGAAGGTGATGGCGCCGGACGTGGTCATGGTCGCCGATGGCGGCGGGGTCGTGGCAGCCGCGCCCGCTCCGGTCCACGGGGCGGATGTGGTGGCACGGGTGCTCGCGGGCGCGAACCGGAAGGTGGCCACGCTGGAGACGGCGACCGTCTGGCTCAATGGCGCACCTGCGGGCCGGATCGAGTTCGACGGAGATCCCGCCGCGGTGAGCCTCGTGGTGGAGGACGGAAGGATCACCCGGATCTACGTGGTACGGAACCCGCGGAAGCTGACACGCCTCGATGAAGTCGTCGAAATCGCCAGGTGAGAACGCATTCGGTGCGGTGACGGGAGTGTTCCGGGGAAGCGAGGAGAGGGCCCGTCCGCTGGGCGGGAGGGGGATCGTCCCGGTGCGGGCAGCCGTGGCGGTGGGGACTCGCCGGAGCGGGCCTCGTCACACCCCGGGCTTCGCGTCGTACGCGGACCGGGCCGCCAGGACCTCGTCCATGTTCTGTTCCGCCCATGCCTTGATCGTCCGCATCACCGGGACCAGGCTCTCGCCGAGGGGTGTCAGGTCGTAGTCCACGCGGACCGGGACCGACGGGGTGACGGTCCGTGTGACGAGGCCGTCGCGTTCGAGGGCGCGCAGGCTCTGCGTGAGCATCTTCTGACTGACACTCACGAGGGTCCGGGACAGATCCGTGTAGCGCTGCGGTCCGTCGGCGAGTGCGTTGATGATCAGGCTGACCCACTTGTCGCTGATCCGGTCCAGCAGATGCCTTGCGGGGCACTGGGCGAGGTAGGCGTCGTAGGCGGCGCGGGCCTCCGGTCGCGTGGTCGTCATGGCTCACCTTCCCGTGCGGTAGGCACCTTGAAGTGCCCTCTTCCTTATGGAGAGTAGCTCTCCATAAGGTCGTGAACATCAGCGAACCGAACGGAAGGTGCCGGGCATGCGCGCGGTCGTGGTGCGAGCGGTGGGCGGGCCGGACGCCCTGGAAGTGGTGGACGTTCCGGTGCCGGTGCCCGGCACCGGACAGGTGCGCATACGTGTCGAGGCAGCCGCCGTGAACCCCGTCGATCTCGCGACCCGCTCGGGGGATCTCGTCTCCGCCGGGCTGATGGCACCCCGGGAAGTCATCGGTGTGGGGTGGGACGTCGCCGGCCGGGTCGACGAAGTCGGAGCGGGTGCGGGAGAGTTCGCGCCGGGTGACCGAGTGATCGGGGGTGCGGGACAGGCTGGATCTCCCGCTGGGCACCTACGCCGAGTTCGTCGTGCTGGACTCCGCCGCGGTCGTCGCCGCCCCCTCCCATCTCACCGCCGTCGAGGCCGCGACCCTGCCGCTCAACGGGCTCACCGCCCTCCAGGCCCTGGACCTGCTCGCCCCGGAGCCGGATACGACGCTCCTGGTGACGGGAGCGGCCGGGGCCGTCGGCGGATACGCGGTGGAACTGGCCGCCCTGCGCGGGGTGCGGGTGGTTGCATGTGCCGCGGAGGCGGACGAGGCGTTCGTCCGAACGGCGGGCGCGCGGTGGTTCGTTCCACGGTCGGCCGATCTCCCCGAGGCCGTCCGCGCAGTGGTTCCCGGCGGCGTGGACGCCGCCCTGGACGCAGCCGTTACGGGGTTGCCGGCGCTGGGGGCCGTACGCAACCGAGGCGCCCTCGTCTCCGTCGTCGGCGGCACCGCGCCCGTCCCGCTGCGGGGAATCAGGGTGTACGAACAGTGGGTGGCCGCGGACAGCGCAGCCCTCACCCGGCTCGCCGCCCTCGCCGACGCCGGCCGGCTGACCCTGCGCGTCGCGGACACCATGCCCCTGCACGAGGCGGCGCGGGCCCACCGCCGGCTGGCCGAGGGCGGACTGCGCGGACGGCTGGTCCTCGTTCCCTGACCACCGTCCGGGGGTCGGACCAACCCTGCTCGATGCCTTGACGTGTCCCTGACTGAATGGGTTCATAGGAGCGCGGCGGGCAAGGGGGGGGGCCCATGGGTCGGCGGCCCAAGGCCCGTGTGCGGTTTAAAGTTTGACCCCCCCCCGGGGGCCCCCAGTAAAAAACC